>JAGFXP010000016.1 GCA_017861315.1 Bacillota bacterium
TTACCATCGTCGGGTACATACCCTACCTGTCCGAAGGCCAGAATCTAAGGCTCTTCGGCGACTGGACCGTACATGCTACCTTCGGCCAGCAGTTCAAGGTCCAGAGCTGGGAGGAGCTGCTGCCCGACACCGTGAAAGGCATAGAGAGATACCTTGCATCCGGAGTGATTACGGGGATAGGTCCCGTGACTGCAAAAAAGATTGTGGACAGGTTCGGTGCCGACGCGCTGGATATACTCGACAAGGACATATCAAGGCTGAAGGAGATAGAGGGCATAGGCAACAAGAAGATTGAGGTCATAAGCGAATCCTTCTCCAAGCAGCACGAGATAAGAAACATTATGATATTCCTGCAAAACTATGGAATCTCTCCAAACCAGTGCGGGAAGATATACAAGAGGTTCGGCTCAGATTCCATCAGGGTTGTTCGCGAAAATCCGTATGTGCTCACCGAGGAGGTAGCGGGCATAGGGTTTAAAACTGCGGACAAGATTGCCAGGAGCCTCGGCATTGACGAAAACTCCTCCTTCAGGATAGAAAGCGGGATAAAATACGTAGTGAACCAGTTCTGCGCGCTCGGCAACACTTACATGCCAAAGGAGAAGCTTGTAAAAAGCTGCATGGACACCCTCGGGGTTACGCAGCAGAAGATCGATGAGGGCATCTATTCCTGCGCCCTTGAAGGCAAAATCAAGGTTGAAAATGTGGAGGACAAATCCTGCGTATACACGCTTCCGTATTACTACTGCGAACTGGGCGTCACCAAAAAAATAATCGAAATAACCCTGAACGAGTATGAACCCGTAAACATCGACGTTGATGCGGAAATAAAGGTGTTTGAGGCGAGGCGCGGCGTTTCCTTTGCCCCGTCCCAGAAGGAAGCCATAAAAGCCGCCTTCGACAACGGAGTCGAGATAATAACCGGGGGTCCCGGCACAGGGAAAACAACAATCATCAACTGCATAGCTGAAATCTTTGAGAAAGCTGACATGAAGATACTCCTCGGGGCGCCGACCGGAAGAGCGGCAAAGAGGATGTCTGAGGCGACCGGGAGGGAAGCGAAGACAATACACAGGCTGCTGGAAATGGGCGTGAGCGAGGATGAGGATGACATGATGTTCTCCAGGGGGGAGAACACTCCGCTGGAATGCGGTGTGCTCATAGTTGATGAGGCTTCCATGATAGACATTATGCTCATGCACAACCTGCTGAAGGCGGTGACACAGGGTACAAGGCTGATAATCGTCGGAGACGTGGACCAGCTTCCGTCCGTGGGACCGGGAAATGTGCTGAGGGATTTCATAGAATCAGGATGGCTCAAGGTGATAAGGCTCAAGGAGATTTTCAGGCAGGCAAAGGAGAGCATGATCATAGTCAATGCCCACAGGATAAACGGCGGCGAAATGCCGCTGATAAACGCCAGGGACAACGACTTTTATTTCATAAAGGAAGATGATCCGGCACGGATCCTGAGCACGCTCATGGATCTCCTGAGCAAGAGGCTGCCGTCCTTCAACAAGAACTGGGACCCGAACAAAAACATTCAGATACTGTCGCCGATGAGAAAGGGGATCCTGGGAATATCAAACCTCAACATAAGGATTCAGGAGATGCTTAATCCGCCCGCGACCGGAAAGAAGGAGAAGGAATCCAAGGACACGATCTTCAGGGTCGGCGACAAGGTTATGCAGACAAAAAACAACTACTCGCTCAAATGGACCAGGGTTTCAGGTGAAGGAGAGGACGAGGGTGTGGGAATCTTCAACGGGGACATGGGGTACATTGAGGACATTGATGAGGACGACAATACAATCACAATCATTTTCGACGAAGAAAGAAAAGTCGTTTATGAAAGCATGTACATCGAAGAGATAGACCTTGCATACGCAATAACCATCCACAAGAGCCAGGGAAGCGAATTTCCGGTGGTTGTCATACCTATGTTCCAGGGGCCCCCTATGCTCATGAACAGGAACCTTCTATATACAGGGATAACCAGGGCGAAGCAGATGGTGGTGCTTGTGGGCTCGCTTAAATCGCTCAGCTCAATGGTCGGCAACAACAGAAGCTTTGAAAGGTATTCCATGCTCAAATGGAGAATAATGGACATAGTCCAGCACGGACTTGAGAAAAACATATAACGGAGGAATTATGCACATGAACCTATCGGGTAAGGATATAATTGGCGAAGCGAAGGAAAAGGTAAGCGATCTTATATACAGCTGGAGCAGAAGCGGAAAAGACAAGCTGGATGTGGTCACTCTCCCAAATAACAGGGCCGATATATTCATAAAGACGATTTTGGGAGCGGTAGATGAGGGGGAAAACGTGCTTTACATCACCGACGAAAAGGACAATGTCAAGCTGATTGAGGGTGTAAAAAGGAATTCCGATTTCAGGGGTTACACCCACCTTAGGAAGTATGCGAAAAGCTCCCTTTCTGAACTTACGGTCTGCAGCACAGCTACGGCAAAGGAGATCGAGGATACATTTGACCTTGTAATTTATGACGAGATAAACAGCATGCCGAAGTACAGAGATGAAGAGATTATAGAGCTAGCCGAGACGAAGACAAGGGCTGACGGAAAATGCATAATATATTCTGTGAAAAACAAATTCAGCAAAAGGGAGGGCATCCTTCTGCCGGTAGGCGACAGGAAGGTGCCGATGATAGAGCCGAGGGAGATAATAACCAGAATCGACATGAACAAAGATATCCCTTTTGTTGTGTACGACTATATCAAATGGTCGATAGGCACCGGCAGGAACGTCCTCATATACGTTCCCGACAAAGCTAAGGCGGAGAAGGTATACGGGTACATCAGCAGGTACTGGGCCGACAAATGCAGCAGCGTATCCTGCTTCATAAGCGGGGAAGCCGATATGAAAATTGCGGAGAATTTCCTTAAAAAGGACAGAGCGATTATGGTGACCGACGAGCTGGAGAACCCTCCGGGAGCGACGCCGGACACAGACATCATGGTATTTTTTGCGGGCGACAGCAGGTTCAGCGGAAAGATCCTGACCCATCTTGCATCGAGGGTGGTGAAGATGGAGCGGCATTCCATGGGAGAGGTGATATTTCTTTGCGGCGAAAACAGCGGCAGTGTGGAGGAAGCCAGGGACATAATAAGGAGGTTCAACAGGGAAGCCTGGGAAATGGGATTGCTAAAAGCATAAGGCACCTTATAGGGTGCGCTATCGAAGTCATATACTGGGGAGACGGGAGATGTGCAGCCTGCGGAAGCGAGGGTTGCAATGAAAACACACTCTGCAGCGGCTGCAGGGCCGCTATAAAGGCGTGCACGCTGCCGCTGAAGCTGGCACACGGCGGGCTTGAGTTTGACTGCTACAGCGCGGCCTATTATTCAAAGTCAGCGAGGGAGCTGGTCCTGAGACTGAAGTACAAAGGCGACTATAAGAGCGCAGAGGTGCTTGCAGGACTCATGGCTGAGGTCATTGCCAGAGAAGCCCTGGAAGCGGATTTTTTGACATTCGTCCCGGTTTCAAAAAGCACCGGGAAAAAAAGAGGATACAATCAGAGCGAAGTGATTGCAAGGATGATAGGCAGCAGCAAAGGAATCGCCGTAAAGGATACCCTGGCCAAGGAAGCTGTAACAAAGGATCAGATAGGCCTTGGAAAAAGGGAGAGATGGGAGAATATCGAAGGCAGCTTCAGGCTCAAGAAGGGAATTGAGATTGCCGGAGAAAAATTTATTCTTGTGGACGACGTAGTAACCACTGGGGCAACTGCCTTCTGGTGCGCGGAAACCCTCATAAAAAATGGCGCGGATCGAGTTGTGGTATTGACTGCAGCGAAAAGTGGAGTATAATATATTAGTGAGTTAGGTTTGTGGTTGAAAGTCGAAGCCAGTCGCAGGCGAAACGATCCACGTAAGTTAAATAAAATGTTTAATGAGCATGGTGCGGTATAGAGGTTAGTCCTGCCGTATTTATACGAGAGGATGAGTAGTGAGAGGTTAATTCCCGGTAGCGAAAGTTCCAGCAGGCGGGTGTGGGGTCAAAAACCAGGTCAACTAACTCAAGTGCACTGAGAAGTGCGAAATTAGCAGCCTTTTGGGCTGCTAATTCTGTTTTAAATCCGAAGCCGAAGCAAAGTGAAGTTATGTTTTTGGAGGAAAATATGGAGACTATGAATATTCTGGGCACAGGTAGTGCCATGGTGACTAAATGCTACAACACATGCTTTACCCTCTCCGACGGGAGGGAACACTTCCTTGTAGATACAGGCGGCGGCAACACGGTTCTTGCAAATCTTGAAAAGCTGAAAATCGATATAAGCCAGGTGCGCCATGTATTTATTTCCCACAGCCACAACGACCACATGACGGGCATAGTATGGATCATCCGAGCCGTAGCACAGGCGATCATTGACGGCAGATACGACGGGACCCTGACTATCTACTGCCACAAAGACAACATAGAGGCCATTAAGACCATATCGGGCCTGCTACTTGAGAATAAATTCAACAGGTATCTGGGTGACAGGATAAAGTTCCACGAGGTAAGCGACAGGGGCAGGGTGTCGATTCTGAACTGGAGCCTGGAATTCTTCGACATAAGGAGCACGAAGCTGCTGCAGTTCGGCTTCTGCGCAAAGCTTGAAAACGGAAAGAAAGTAACCTTCCTGGGTGATGAACCATACAAGGAGGAGCTCTTTGAATTTGCGGACAATGCCGACTACCTTCTCCATGAGGCGTTCTGCCTGTATTCGGAAAAGGATATTTTCAGGCCCTACGAAAAAAATCATGCCACGGTCAGGGACGCATGCGAAAACGCTGAACGGCTGAAAGCAAAAACGATAATAATGTACCATACAGAGGACAAGAACATAGCTGACAGGAAGAGATTATACACCGAAGAAGGCAGGATGTTTTTCAGGGGCAATATTCTTGTTCCGGATGACCTTGATGTTATTAACCTGTAGCGTTGGAAATATTTGACTGAAGCGAACTTTTCCCGGCCCATCCTCTTATTTACTGAGTATTTTAAAAATTCGCACATTAACCTATTGTAATTTTCCGGCAACAGTATTAAAATAAAGTTAACATTAAATTTTCAACAATATGAAAGGGGCTGGAATTATGAAAATAACAGTTAGTGGAAAGAATATGGAGATTACTGATGCACTGCGAAGCGCTGCAGAAGAAAAATTATCTAAGCTTGACCGTTATTTCAACCCTAATGTAGAAGCTCATGTAACATTCAAAGTAGAAAAAAACAAAAGCGTGTCGAAAGCAAAACAGGTAATAGAAGTAACTATACCATTCAACGGGGTAATATTAAGAGGTGAAGAAGCAACCGATGATATGTATAAATCCATAGACCTGGTGATCGACATACTGGAAAGGCAGATAAGAAAACAGAGAACCAGACTTGAGAAGAGGAACTACGGAACAGACTCCCTCAGATACCAGTCCATCCCGCTCCCTGAAGAAGAAGAAAGCGATGAGATAAAAATAGTCAAGACAAAGAGGTTTGCAGTCAAGCCTATGTCGACCGAGGAAGCTATCCTTCAGATGGAGCTTCTGGGACATGCTTTCTATGTATTCAGAGACAGCGAAACTGAGGATGTGAACGTGGTATATAAGAGGAAAGATGGAAACTACGGCTTGATAGAGCCTGGATATTAAAAATGGAGGAAGCGAAAGCTTCCTCTTTTTTTAACGAAAATTCATAAAAGTTGAATGGAAAAAATTTAGGTGGTATAATTTATATGTTATAGGTTAAAAAATATAGTTTGAGAGGTTATATAGATGAAATTATTTGACAAGTTGTTTGGAACATACAGCGACAGGGAAATAAAAAGGATAGTTCCCATCGCTGATAAGATCGAGGCTTTCCAGCCTTCGATAGAATCACTCACGGATGACGAGCTCAGGGCAAAGACGATCGAGTTCAAGGAAAGGCTTAGCAGCGGCGTGAAGCTCGATGACATTCTGCCGGAGGCATTCGCTGTTGTGAGGGAGGCTTCCTGGAGAGTCACAGGATTGAAGCACTTCAAGGTGCAGCTCATGGGCGGAATAGTGCTCCATCAGGGCAGAATATCAGAGATGAAGACAGGTGAAGGAAAGACCCTTGTGGCAACCCTGCCTGCCTACCTTAATGCGCTTGAAGGCAAGGGCGTCCACATTGTCACCGTTAATGACTACCTTGCAAGGAGAGACAGGGACTCGATGGGTCCTATATACGAATTCCTGGGGCTGACCTGCGGAGTTGTTCTTCACAGCCTCAACCGCGACGAGAGGAAGCAGGCATACAACTGCGACATAACCTACGGGACAAACAGCGAATTCGGGTTCGACTACCTCAGGGACAACATGGTAATCTACATGGAGGAAAGGGTCCAAAGGGGCCTGAACTATGCCATTGTCGACGAAGTTGACTCTATCCTGGTCGACGAAGCGAGAACGCCGCTCATTATATCCGGCCAGGGCGACAAGTCCACGGATTTCTACAAGATTGCAGACTACTTTGCAAAGATGCTGAGAGCGGAGGCGGATTATACTGTTGACGAGAAGACGAACTCGGTAATACTTACTGACGAGGGCATCGGGAAGGCTGAGAATTTCTTCAAAGTCGATAACTACGCCGATGCTGAAAACATGGAAATACAGCATCACGTTGTTCAGGCGCTTAAAGCGAACTATATCATGAAGAGAGACAAGGACTACATGGTAAGGGACGGGGAAGTTCTGATAGTCGATGAATTTACGGGAAGAATGATGGAAGGCAGAAGGTACAGCGACGGCCTTCACCAGGCTATCGAGGCAAAGGAAGGCGTCAAGGTGGAGAGGGAGTCGAAGACGCTGGCCACCATAACCTACCAGAACTATTTCAGGATGTTCAAGAAGCTGTCGGGTATGACCGGTACAGCGCTCACCGAAGAAAATGAATTCAGGGAAATATATGGGCTGGATGTTATTGAGATACCCACAAACATGCCTATGATAAGGATTGACCAGCCAGACGTCGTATACAAGACGATGATGGGCAAGTTCCAGGCGATCGTGGAAGAGATCATCGAGACCAACCAAACAGGACAGCCTGTACTTGTCGGTACTGTGAGCATAGAAAAATCCGAGATACTCTCCGACCTGCTCAAGAAGAGGGGCGTGCAGCATCAGGTGCTTAACGCGAAATACCATGAGATGGAAGCCGAGATCATATCCCACGCAGGAGAGCTTGGCATGGTGACCATCGCTACGAACATGGCGGGTCGTGGTACAGACATAAAGCTGGGTGAAGGCGTCGTCGAAGCTGGCGGGCTCAAGATAATAGGTTCGGAGAGACATGAATCCAGGCGTATAGACAACCAGCTGAGAGGGCGTTCAGGTCGTCAGGGAGACCCGGGCGAGTCCAGGTTCTTCGTTTCGCTCGAGGACGACCTGATGAGGATATTCGGGTCTGACAAGCTGCAGGGCATTGTTGAAAAGCTCGGCCTCCAGGAGGACGAAGCAATAGAGAGCAAGATGATATCGAACGCTATCGAGAATGCGCAGAAGAAGGTTGAAGGAAACAACTTCGATATAAGAAAGACCCTCCTGAATTATGACGACGTTATAAACAAGCAGAGGGAGATAATATACAAGCAGAGGACTGAGGTTCTCGAAGGCGAGGATATCCACCTTCAGGTTCAGGGAATGATAAAGGACCTTATTTACTCGGCTGTAGACTCGCATGTTTCAGGGCTTGAGGATGAGCTGGAAAACGAGATGGAAAAGCTCATCGATTACCTGGAGGACATATACCTGCCTAAGGGAGCTGCAGCTGCAAAGGAGCTTTCGCTTATCTCGAATGAAGAGATAAAGGAGAGGCTGCTTCACATAGCCCAGGAGCTTTACAAGGAAAAGGAAAGCGAATTCACCTCCGAACACATGAGGGAAATTGAGAGGGTGATACTTCTCAGGGTTGTAGACACCAAATGGATGGACCACATAGACAACATGGACCACCTGAAGCAGGGTATAGGGCTCAGGGCATACAAACAGCAGGATCCTGCACAGGCTTATTCCTTTGAAGGCAGCGCCATGTTCGAAGAGATGATATACAACATAAAGGTCGACACTGTAAAATACCTCTTCCATGTCCAGATACAGAAGGCGCCGGAGAGGGAAAGAGTCGCCGAGGAAACGGCGACTAACTACGACGAGGACGATTCAAGCAAAAAAGAGCCGGTAGTGAAGGACCAGAAGGTTGGAAGGAATGACCCCTGCCCTTGCGGAAGCGGTAAAAAGTACAAGAATTGCTGCGGCAGGCTGCAGTAAATAAAAAATCGGGAGTGAATAAATATGTCAGTACAGTTAGAAGAAGCGTTGAGCAGACTCGGCAGCTTGGAGGAAATGGTAAAGAAAGTCAGGGATTCCCTTTGACCTGGATGGGATAAACACCAGAATAGATGAACTGGAATTGCAGATGCAGCAGCCTGGCTTTTGGGACAATCCAAGCAAAGCCCAGGAAATATCGACGGAGGCAAATTCCCTGAAACAGAAAGTCAATGCGTACGACAACCTTGCTGCAAGGATAGAAGACGCCACTGTACTGGCCCAGATGGCCATTGAGGAAGAGGACATGAGCCTGGTGAAGGAAATCCAGCAGGACGTGGAAGCCATATCCGAGGAAATAGAAAAAATGAGGGTTCAGCTTCTTTTGTCAGGTGAATACGACAAGAATAACGCGATACTCGACCTTCATGTAGGGGTCGGAGGAACCGACGCGCAGGACTGGACTGAGATGCTGCTCAGGATGTACACAAGATGGGCTGAAAAGAAAGGCTACAAGGTGGAGACCGTAGACATTCTGCCGGCGGACGATTACGGCATTAAAAGCGCCACCCTCAGGATCCAGGGCGAATATGCGTATGGATACCTGAAGGCTGAAAAAGGCATACACAGGCTTGTGAGGATATCGCCGTTCAATGCTAACGGCAAGCGGCAGACCTCCTTCGCCTCCGTCGAGGTGCTTCCTGAGCTTACCCAGAGCCAGGACATAAGCATAAGGCCGGAGGACTTGAGGGTAGACACATACAGGTCTGGAGGTGCGGGAGGCCAGCATGTAAATAAAACGGAATCCGCCATAAGGATCACGCACCTGCCAACCGGCATTGTCGTTCAGTGCCAGAACCAGAGGAGCCAGCATTACAACAAGGAAGAAGCGATGAAAATGCTGAAGAGCAAGCTGGTGGAGCTCAAGGACAGGGCCCACAAGGAGAGGGTTGAGGATCTGACAGGAGAGCAGAAGGACATGGGCTGGGGCAGCCAGATCCGCTCCTACACTTTCCAGCCTTACACTATGGTCAAGGACCACAGGACAAAGGTTGAAAACACAAATGTAAATGCCGTTATGGACGGCGACATTGATTCTTTTATAATTGCATACCTTAAAGAAGAGGCTCAGGCAGTGTGAAAATACTGCCTGATTTCACTGTGATGCCTAACAAATAAATTCGAGAGGTGAAGACAACATGACTAATATTAACGAAAGGCTGGGCAGGGAGCTCGGCGTTAATCTCAAATACATAAATGCCGTCATAGAACTTCTTGACGGCGGAAACACTGTACCTTTCATAGCAAGATACAGGAAAGAGATCTCCGGAGGCATGAGTGATACAACCCTCAGGGAGCTGAACGAGAGGCTGACGTACCTGAGGAACCTTGAGGAGAGGAAGCAGGATGTAACAAGGCTTATAGGCGAGCAGGGAAAGCTGGATGCCGAGCTTCAGAATTCGATCATGAAATGCGAAACCCTGACAGAGATCGAGGATATATACAGGCCCTATAAGCCTAAAAAGAGGACGAGGGCTACCATAGCGGCGGAGAAGGGGCTCAAGCCTCTGGCAGATTTGATCTTTGAAGGCGGGTTCGCGGGCAGCATAGAGCAGAAGGCAGCGGAATTCATCGACCAGGCCAAGGATGTAAACTCAGCGGAGGATGCTTTGAACGGAGCGATGGATATAATCAGCGAGATGATATCCGATGAGGCGGACTTCAGAAAATGGATAAGGCAGTACGTGAAGAGGAACGGCATTCTTGAGAGCAGCGGCGAAAGCAAGGATTCCACCACATACGAGATGTACTACAGCTACAGGGAACCGGTTAAGAACGTGCCCTCGCACAGAATACTCGCCATCAACAGAGGGGAAAAAGAAAAGGTGCTCTCTGTCAAAGTGACGGCAGACATGGATGCGATAGCTGATTTCCTTGTCAGAAAAACCATGAAAGGCAATCAGGCTACAGACAAATACATAGAGACGGCGGCAAGGGATTCCCTCAAGAGGCTTATCTATCCTTCCATAGAGAGGGAGATAAGGGCGGAGCTGACCGAGAAGGGGGAAGAAGGCGCCATCGATATCTTCAAGAAGAATCTTGCGGCCCTGCTGATGCAGTCCCCTATCAAAGGGAAGACCGTAATGGGGTTCGATCCGGGCTTCAGGACAGGCTGCAAGATCGCGGTGCTGGACGACACTGGCAAACTTCTTGATACGGCCACCGTATATGTAACGCTTTCAAGGGATGACAAGGAAACCTCTGTGAAGAAGCTAAAGGACCTGGTGAAAAAATTCGATGTCGACGTGATATCCCTCGGAAACGGAACAGCAAGCAGGGAATCCGAGGAGGTCATAGCCGAAATGATAAAGGGAGTGAAGGCGGAGACCGGAAAGGAACTGTTCTATGTCATAGTGTCCGAAGCTGGAGCTTCGGTATACTCCGCATCAGAGCTGGCTGCCAAGGAATATCCCGACATAAATGTATCGCTCAGGGGCGCCATCTCCATCGGAAGAAGGCTTCAGGATCCGCTGGCGGAGCTTGTTAAGATAGATCCGAAATCCATCGGCGTGGGCCAGTACCAGCACGACGTCGCTGCAAAGAAGATGGATGAGTCGCTCAAAGGTGTGGTGGAGGACTGCGTAAACGCTGTGGGAGTGGATCTCAACATAGCCACCCCGGCGCTTCTGACCTACATATCGGGCATAAATTCAAATATCGCAGACAACATCGTAGCCTACAGGGAGGAAGCGGGCAAGTTCAGCAGCAGGAAGGAGCTCCTGAAGGTGAAAAGGCTTGGCCCGAAGGCTTTCGAGCAGTGTGCCGGCTTTTTAAGGGTCATGGAAAGCGGAGAGCCGCTTGACAACACCGGAGTGCATCCTGAGTCCTACGATTCCTGCAGAAAGCTTCTGGAAATGCTCGGATACAGCAGGGAAGAGCTTAAGAAAGGACTCCTGAAGGATATTGACAGCAGGGTCGCGAAGCTCGGCGAAGAGGAGATATCGAAAAAAATCGGCATAGGGGTGCCGACTCTTAGGGATATCGTGAAGGAGATAAAGAAACCGGGAAGAGACCCGAGGGAAGAGCTTCCAAAACCGATCCTTAAAACCGGCGTCGTTGAAATGAAGGATCTCAAGCCGGGGATGAAGCTTATGGGGACGGTTAGAAACGTAGCCGACTTTGGGGCGTTCGTGGACATAGGCGTACACCAGGACGGTCTGGTGCACATTAGCCAGCTCTGCGATAAATTCGTTAAGCACCCGCTGGAAGTGGTCAAGGTGAACGACATAGTGGAGGTTACTGTTCTTGAGGTGGACGAAAAGAGAAACAGGATTTCTCTTACCATGAAAAGCCAGAAAGATTCAAAATAGAATTGCAGCCGGCCATGGCTTGGTATATAATGTATATAAACAAATAAATAAAGTGATCTTCAGGGCGGGGCGTGATTCCCCACCGGCGGTAAAGCCCGCGAGCCAAATTTGGCTGATCCGGTCAGATTCCGGAGCCGACAGTATAGTCTGGATGGTAGAAGATATCGGTATATAATGTCGCCCTGGCTTTTGCCGGGGCTTTTTATATCCGCTGGAGATTCTAGGGGAGGAAAAAATGAAAAACCAAAAACTAAACAAAATGATCAAAGTCTCAATGCTTGGCGTAATCGCATTCCTGCTCATGTTCTTTGAGCTTGCTATGCCTGTATTCCCGCCTTTTCTGAAAATCGACGCAAGCGATCTTCCGGCGCTGATCGGAGCCTTTGCGCTCGGACCTGCAGCGGGGATAGGCATAGAGCTTCTGAAAAACGTGCTTCACGGGATTTTCGTCGGGGGCACGGCTTTCATAGGGGAAGCTGCAAATTTCTTTGTGGGATCCGTATTCGTTGCGACAGCGGGGTTCTGGTACTCAAGAGGCAAAAACAAGAAGAACGCTGTTGTTGGGATGATAATGGGAACTGTCATGATGACTTTAACTGCGGCGGTTTTGAATTATTACGTGCTTCTTCCGCTGTACGAGAAGGTGCTTAACTTCCCTGTAGCGGCAGTGGTTGGTATGGGAACCATGGTGAATCCGAACATCACCGATCTGAACAGCTTCATTGTCTGGGCGATCGTGCCTTTTAACCTGCTTAAGGGGATAGTCATAGCATTCATCACCGTGCCTGTTTACAAGAGGGTGTCCTCAATGCTCCACGACGAATACAGCTTTGACAGCAAAACCGTAAAGGAAAACTGATAAAAATCCGGCCTGGTGCCGGATTTTTCCGTATTCTGAATAAAATAATATAAAAGAATTCCGATTTTTAAGGTATAATGTATCTATAAGAAATTGTGAGATTATTGGATGGTGATATTGTGGCTTTATATGCAATTTCAGATCTTCATTTGGATTTCATCGGGGACAAGCCCATGGATATATTCGGAGAAAAATGGTCGGAGCACAGCATAAAAATCAAAGAGAACTGGGAGCGGAAGATCAAAGCTGAAGACACCGTGCTTGTAGCCGGAGACATATCCTGGTCAATGAAGATGGAAGACGGGATCAGGGATCTGGAGTGGATACACAACCTGCCCGGAAGGAAGATATTTATCAAGGGAAACCACGACTACTGGTGGGGGAGCATAAGCAAGCTCAATCAGCTGTTCGAAGGGATGGACTTTATACAGAACAATCATTTCAGCTACGAGGATTATGCCATCTGCGGAACAAGAGGGTGGACTTATCCCGGGGGGGACGCCTTTACTGCAAAGGATGAAAAGATATATGAGAGAGAGCTCCTGAGGCTGAGGCTGTCAATCGACTCGGCAAGGAAGGCGGGATACAGCAAGTACATAATCATGCTTCATTATCCTCCTGTAAGCGAGCAGGAGGGCACAACGGGATTCACGGAGATAATTGATGAGGCGGGAGCGGAGATGGTCATCTACGGTCATCTTCACGGGCCTTCGGTAATGAATGCCTTCGAGGGCTGCAGGAACGGAGTGAAATACATCTTTACTTCGTCAGATTTCCTGAATTTTAATCCGGTGAGGATATTGTAGAAATAATAATTACAGTTGAGGGTGAAATTATGGCTATAGGGGAATGGAAAACATTTTTAATACCTTATAAACAGGCGGTAGAGGAACTGAAGGTGAAATTCAGGAGCGTCAGGACAGAGTACAGGACAAAGAATGAATATTCACCGATCGAATTCGTAACCGGAAGGGTCAAGGAGCTGTCAAGCATACTGGAAAAAGCAAACAAATTCAACATCCCTCTTGACAGGGTCGGCTATGAAATCGAGGACATTGCCGGCATCAGAATAATGTGCCAGTTTGTCGACGACGTTGAAAAAGTTGTGGAGCTCATACGGAACAGGAAAGACATGCAGATCATATACGAAAAGGATTACGTAACCAACGTAAAGAAGAGCGGCTACAGAAGCTACCATGTCATCGTGAAATACCCTGTCAACATGGCGGACGGACAGATAGACATCCTGGCGGAGTTCCAGATCAGGACCCTTTCCATGAACTTCTGGGCCACGGTGGAACATTCCTTGAATTACAAGTACAAGCACGCGATTCCGGACGACATCAAGTATAAGCTGAAATCCGCTGCGGACGCTGCATTCAACCTGGATGAGCTGATGATGGCGATAAAGGATGAGATCAAGGATGCACAGCAGCTGTTCGAGGTTAAATCGAACCTGGTTTCAAGCATAATGAACAACATACTGCTGCTTTCATCGCTGGGCAAGAACTCTGAAGCGATGAGGTACCAGAGCCAGCTCAGCAGGCTCATACAGGAAGGCGAAGTTTACGACCTGAATAATCTTCTGAGGGCGACTGAGAAGACCCTGGATATGTACAGATAAAGCAAGGGAGGCTGCCGACATGTATCGGAAAGCCTCCCTTGCTTCTTATTTCTCGATGTAGTTGGTAACATGCTTAATAAGTATGTTTATGCTGCCGTCGCCGACCCTCTGGATCTCAAAACGGCTCCTGTCGCTGTAAACCTCGTTGGCCAGATAGAGGTCGATATCTCCGTCAATCTTCAGCCTGACCCTTTTCAGCTTCTTGTCCACCCATTCGCGGTCTATGTCCACTGTCTCGGAGACGCCCTTTGAGCTTATGAATTCGCTGAAGCTCTCCTTCTCCAGCACCTTCTCGCCGAAAATGCTGTCGGACAGCTCTTCTATGTTGATGGCTTCCTCCGATATAACCTTTTGCTTCACTGCGCTTCTAACCATCTCGGCTTCGTCAGCTTTGCCGTCAAGGTTCGTCCTGGTCCAGTCTTCAACTGCCTTGATAAGGTTTTTCGTCTTATCCCTCTCGTTGTCTATAAGCCTGCAGCCAAGATATTTGTTGGTGAAATAGTTGGAGTCCTTGTTCTGCTTGTCTAAGACCATCAGGTTGAACTCCTGGCCAGCCCTCACCGGCTTGATGAATGCGCATTTCTGGATCTTCGAGGAGCTGGAAGGCAGCCCCGAGTATTCAGGCAGTATCTTTATGCCTATCTTCTCGTCTATGAAGTCCACGCTGTGGGTGAAATTCTTGATGTAGTCCATCTTGAATATGCCGAGCATCGGGCCGTATTCGGTCGAGATTGATACTGCCGCGAGATCGCAGGAGGGGATGTTAGAATTCGACTTCATAAGCGTGAACATCTGCCGGGCTATCTCCTTGGATGCAGTCACAATGTCCGCCTGGCCGCTCAGGTATTCCTGGGAGATCTCCTTAACAATATTCCTTTCCTCATTGAAAAGAGCATACCTCAGCTCTTCTTCCCTGAGACACCTTTCAGTGTGGCGCAGCAGAAACCTGTATACATCTTCATCCAAATCGAGCCTGTATTCGTTCAGTATAGGCTCGTCCGAATTGGTGTCCAGGATATGGAGGACCGCTTCATTTATACTGATTTCCTTGATGTATTCCAAATTCCTACTCCTTTATTACCTTTTCCCTGTTCTTCTTCTGGCATAATTCGATAAACCTCTTGTCCGGAGCCAGCTTGAGCTTGTAGACTTTGCCGTCGGCCTTCGCCAGGACGGTATAGACTCCGGTAGTAAGGCCCTTCATATGAAAAGCCATGGTTTTGTCTGGATTGATTTTCAATTCCTTTATCTTTTCGCTTCTTTCTGGAGCCATGATTATTATGTCGCTGATTTTGAAATCGAACATTTTTTTTCTTTCTTTGCCTGCGACTATCCTCTCCACAGAAATCTTATCCCCGGATATCCCGTAGGCGTAGCGTATCAGGGAGTATTTCCTGGCGTACAGGGCAAAAAACCCGAAAAGCGCCATCACTGAACCTGCGGTGTACTGACCAATCAGGAGGTATAATCCGGCAATAACAAAGCTCCCGATTGCCAAAAACTTCATTGATTTGTAGCGCACTATGTTGCTTGCGTCCACTTCCTGAGTATAAATATTTTCCATAATTCCACCTCATTATTCACATTCTATTAACTAAATTCAACATTATTTATTATATAATATTATTGTCGGACTATGCAATAAAACGTTGGTCAACATACATAAATGAGGGGTGTTTAGCATGAAGGAACTGGAAGTAAAGATAGTTAACATAGATCCCGAAGAAATCAGGGCAAGGATGAAAGCGATAGGGGCGGTGCTTGTAAAGAAGGAGAACCAGGTGAACAAGATATTCGATTTCGAGGACAAAAGGCTGCTGGACAAGAAAGGCTATGCAAGGATAAGGATAGTCGACGACCTGTTAAAAAACAGGAAGCATTGCTACATGACAACAAAGAAGCTCATAAGCCAGGACAGGTTCAAGGTCATGGAGGAAAACGAAATCGAGATCAGCGACAGCGCAGAGGGGGAGAACATATTCAGAGCACTCGGGCTGGTCCAGTACAGCAGCATAGCCAGGTACAGGGAAAGCTACAGGTTCAAGAGCTCCCTGATAGAAATAGACATAAACGACAGGGCTTTCTTTCCGGTACCGTATGTCGAAATCGAAACCGGGAGCGAGCGTGAGCTTGAGGAGATAGTCGGCCTCCTCGGCTACGGGATGGAGGACGCCACGTCAAAGACCATATTCCAGCTCCTCGAGGAATTCAAGGCAGAGGGCGGGGGCAAAGCATGTTCGGATATGTAACTCCATGCAAAATGGAGTTGAAAATGAAGGATTACGAAAAGTTCAGGTCCTATTACTGCGGCCTGTGCAAGTCCATAAAAAAGAATATCGGGAACCTGCCCAGGTTCACGCTCAATTACGATATGACCTTTCTGGCGGTGCTGCTGGATTCGCTGAGCGGAGACAGGACATCATATGACAGGCAGATATGCATGGCCCACCCTTCCAAGAAGAAGGTGGTCATCGTGGACAACGAGGCGATAAAATATGCCGCCTATTTCAACACCATCCTTAGCTACTACAAGCTGATGGACAACTATTCGGACGACAGCAGCATGAAGAGCTGGCTTCTTAAGTCTGTACTTGAGCCTTACATGAAAAACTATCCTGCCTGGATACTGGCGAAAAAAGGGGAAGTTGAAAAAAAGCTCGACGGACTGTCGGCGATGGAGGCTTCGCCTTCCGGAATAACAATCGACGAGATTTGCCAGCCCTTCGCCGACCTCACAGGCTATATCCTCTCGGAATACAGTCAGGAAAACAGGGAAGAGCTGTACTGGCTCGGATACAATCTCGGGAAATGGATATACGTTATCGATGCTTACGACGACCTGCAAAAAGACATGAAGGAAAAGAAATTCAATGCAATAGAAGCTGTGCTTAACAAAAACGAACTCTCTTATGAGGAGTTCAATGATGAGGTGGGCTCAAGGATCGATTTCCTTCTCACAACCTGCGCACGCCAATGCCTGGAGTGCCTAGGCATGCTTCCGCTCAAAAAAAATGAGGAATTATTGCATAATATTTTGCAGTATGGTTTAATGGAAAAGATAGACAAAGTATTTAAAAGGAGCTGTTACGACAATGAGGAATCCCTATGAAGTATTGGGCATAAAAGAAAATGCAACTAAAGATGAGATAAAGAAGGCATATAGAGAACAGGCTAAAAAATACCACCCTGACCAGCACGGAACCAACCCGCTCCAGGACCTGGCCGAAGAGAAGATGAGGGAGATCAACGAAGCCTATGACTACCTGATGAAGAATCCGGCCGGTACGGCATACAAGGGCGGCGGAAGTTCAGGCAGCAGCGGAAACGCATACGGCAGTTCAGGGAACTCAGCTGCATACCAGTCCATCAGGATGGACATCCAGAGCGGAAATCTGGGAGCTGCTGAGAGCAAGCTCAGCACAATCAAGGTAAGGGACGCTGAATGGAATTACCTCAGCGGATTGCTTTTCCTCAGAAAAGGATGGCATGACGCAGCCTACAACAGCCTGAGCATGGCCTGCAGGCTCGATCCAATGAACATGGAGTACAGGCAGGCTTTGAACAATATGAACTTCGGCAATTCCGCCTACAGGGGCAACTACAGGAATACCAGGAACGACCCTGACTTCTGCAACATGTGCACTACCATATGGTGTATGGATACCTGCTGCGAGTGCGGCGGCGGAGATATGATCGACTGCCTATAAGAGACGGGAGGGTACCTATGAATTCCAATAACAGCAAAGCATCGGTCATAGCGAGGGGAGGCATGCTGACGGCACTTGGGGTGCTTTTCGTCTACCTGAGCTCCGTCCTGCCTACGAGCAGGATGTTCCTTGAGGGGCTGACCAGCTGTCTCATACTTGCAAGCATCATCCTTATGGGCGCCAAAAACAGCATAGCCGTTTATGCAGCAACCGCAGTGCTTTCATTTCTTGTCTGCGGATTAAGGCTTACGACCATAGCATATGTGCTGGTTTTCGGCCTGTACGGATTCGTGAAATATTACATAGAAGGCTTGAACAATATCGTACTGGAATATGCGCTTAAGCTGATATACTGCAACGTATGCCTGGCGGTCCTGTTCCTTATCTACAAGCTGTTTCTGCCAAACCTGTTTGACATCAAGGCGGCTGTCTACATAATCGTCATTGCCGCGCAGTTCGTTTTCCTCATATACGACTACGCGCTGTCGGCTTTCGCTACATATTTCAGGAAGAGGTACGGCAAATTAAACATACGATGATTGAAAATTTGTGAGTATCGGCGAAAAAACTGTTGACATTGAATCTGTATCTGGTATAATAGTTTTTGTTGATGCCCATTAGCCAAATGGTAAGGCACCTGCCTCTGGAGCAGGCACTGTGTTGGTTCGAGTCCAGCATGGGCAGCCATTGAACCCCTGGATATATATCCAGGGGTTTTTTATTTCGGGTAAAGTATTGACAAGAATATTCAATTATAATAGAATTTAGGGTAGTTAAATATTGAACTTTGATGCGGAATATTAGTTTTTTTATCCTCTAAGAGAGCTGTTGTATGCTGGGAAACAGTGTTGATGAAGAGACGAACTCGCCGCTGAGTATGCCTGCCAAAACAGGCACGGGATAACCGTTATATTTTTGAGTGAAACCAGCGATGGTTTAATTAGAGTGGTACCGCGGAACTTAGCCTTTCGTCTCTTAAAGAGATGAGAGGCATTTTATATATTAAATACTTTTTGTGTAAAGGAGAAATGGATATGGGTTTCTATAGTACAAAAATCGATAAAAAATGGCAGCACAAATGGGAAGAGACAAAACTCAACAAATTCGACGACAGCAACCTTGAAAAGAAATTGTATGTTCTCGAGATGTTTTCATACCCTTCAGGAAGCAAGCTTCATGCAGGACACTGGTTCAACTACGGACCTACCGATTCATGGGCAAGAATGAAGAGGATGCAGGGCTACAACGTGTTCCAGCCGATGGGCTTCGATGCCTTCGGTCTGCCTGCGGAGAACTACGCAATAAAGACCGGTATCCATCCTTGGGAGTCCACTCTTAAAAATATCGAGACCATGGAAATACAGCTGAAAGCCATGGGCGCAATGTTCAGCTGGGAGAACGAGGTAATAACCTGCCAGCCTGAATACTACAGATGGTCACAGTGGATATTCCTTAAACTCTATGAAAAAGGACTGGCATACAAGAAAAAGGCTCCTGTAAACTGGTGTCCAAGCTGCAACACCGTTCTTGCAAACGAGCAGGTTGTTGACGGCGAATGCGAAAGATGCCACGCTCTTGTCACAAAGAAGGATCTGTCCCAGTGGTTCTTCAAGATAACAGACTATGCGGAAGAGCTGCTTCAGGATCTTGACAAGATAGACTGGCCCGAAAAGACAAAGGCAATGCAGAGGAACTGGATAGGAAAGTCCATCGGAGCTGAAGTCGTGTTTGAAGTGGATAATTCAGACCTGAACTTCACCGTGTTCACAACGAGGATAGATACACTGTTCGGCTGCAGCTACTGCGTTATAGCTCCTGAGAACGACCTTGTCGACAAGATCACAACAGAAGAGAACAGGGAAACGGTTGAAAACTACAAGGAAGAAACAAAGAAACAGAGCGACATAGAGAGGCAGTCCCTTGCAAGGGAAAAGACAGGCGTGTTCACAGGCGCTTATGCCATAAATCCTATTAACGGAAGAAGGGTGCCAATACTGATCGCGGACTATGTTCTGAATACCTACGGTACAGGCTGCGTAATGGGCGTTCCTTCTCATGATGAAAGGGACTTCGAGTTCGCTACAAAATACAGCCTTCCAATCGAGAGGGTAATAACAGGGGGAGATCTTCCTTCACATGAATACGGCAAGCTTGTAAACAGCGGAGAATTCACAGGTTTGACATCCGAGGAGGCTATCGAAGCAATCACAGCAAAACTCGAAAGCCAGGGTAAAGGAAACGCAAAAATCAACTACAGGCTCAGGGACTGGCTTGTATCAAGACAGAGATACTGGGGAACCCCTATCCCGATGGTGTACTGCGACTGCTGCGGAGCGGTTCCGGTTCCAGAGAGCGATCTGCCGGTTCTGCTTCCGCATGACGTTGAATTCTCACCGGACGGAACATCGCCTCTGCTTAAATCAGAGGAATTCATGAACACAACCTGCCCTGTGTGCGGCGGACCTGCAAAGAGAGAGGCGGACACCCTGGATACGTTCATATGCTCATCCTGGTACTTCCTCAGATACGCAGACAACCTGAACGACAAGCAGGCATGGGATCCTGAAAAGATCAACAAACTTCTGCCTGTCGACATGTACGTTGGGGGAGCAGAGCATGCTGTAATGCACCTTCTCTATGCAAGATTCTTTGTAAAAGCTTTGAGGGACATGGGATACCTGAACTTCGACGAGCCTTTCACGGCGCTGAGGCATCAGGGGACAATACTCGGGCCTGACGGAACAAAGATGAGCAAATCAAAGGGAAACACCATATCGCCGGATGAATATATCGAAGAGTTCGGTGCGGACGTATTCAGGATGTACCTGATGTTCGGCTTTGACTATGCGAGCGGCGGAGCGTGGAGCGATGACGGAATAAAATCCGTAGGAAGATTCGTCGACAGGGTCGAGAGGGTCCTGGATATGTCAAGGGAAGCCATAGCCGATCCAAAGAGCGGCAGGAAAGACCTGGGAGCGGACGAGAAGGAATTGAACTTCGTGCGCAACCATTCAATAAAATCAATATCAGAGGATGCCGACAGGTTCCAGTTCAACACATCGATAGCGAGAATGATGGAGTTCACCAACGCTCTCATGAAGTACATGAATGTGGAAAACAAGAACGCCGAATTCCTAAAGGAAGTAATAGACGATTATGTAAGGCTGCTTGCGCCGTTCGCGCCTCATTTCGCAGAGGAGCAGTGGGAGCTGTGCGGCAACGGATACTCCGTATTCAACGAAACATGGCCGTCGTACGATCCTAAAGCTCTCGTCAAGGACGAGGTTGAAATCGCTATCCAGGTAAACGGAAAGATCCGTTCAAAGGTCAATGTGTCGAGCTCCATGACCGAGAAGGAGATCGAGACAGTGGCGCTTGAGGATCAGGAGACAGCCGCTTTCCTTGAAGGCAAAACTGTGGTTAAGGTGATCGTAATAAAAGGAAGACTAGTAAACATAGTCGTGAAATAGCACGGAATAAGAAAGTGCCAGGCAATCGGATATCCGAATTGCCTGGCACTCATTATTTTTGCTTTAAAGCTTGTTGGCTGAACCGAGGACTTCGTCGATCTTTCTTTCGACAAGAGCCTGGATCCTTTTTCTGCCTTCTCCGAGATATTTTCTAGGATCGATCTCCTTAGGGTTTTCTGCAAGGACTTCCCTGATTGCTGCTGTGAGTGCAAGCCTCAGGTCTGTGTCCATGTTGATCTTGCATACAGCCATGGAGGCAGCGGTTCTCAGCATTTCCTCAGGGATTCCCTTGGCGCCCGCTATGGCTCCGCCGTATTTGTTGCATGTTTCGACTGACGCAGGGTCAACGGATGATGCGCCGTGAAGCACTATAGGGAAGCCTGGGAGCTTGTCCTGTATATCCTCGAGGATGTCGAATCTCAGTTTAGCTTCTCCGGCAAATTTGTATGCTCCGTGGCTTGTTCCTATTGCTATCGCAAGGGAGTCGACGCCTGTCCTCTTTACAAAATCTACAGCCTGATCCGGATCAGTGTAGATGTGAACGTCGCTCTTTACGTCGTCTTCAACGCCTGCAAGTACTCCGAGCTCAGCTTCAACAACAACGCCCCTTGCGTGTGCATATTCCACAACTTCCTTAGTCTTAGCAACGTTTTCTTCATAATCATAGTGTGATCCGTCGATCATTACCGACGTGAATCCGCATTCGATGGCGGCTTTGCACGCTTCGAAATCCGCGCCGTGGTCAAGGTGCAGAGCTATGTCGATGCCTGTATCCTCAACGGCTGCATCGACCATAGCTTTAAGGTATTTAGGGCCTGCATATTTCAATGCTCCTGAGGATACCTGGATTATGACCGGGGACTGTTTTGCTTTAGCTGCGTTAACAACTCCCTGAAGTATTTCCATATTATTAATGTTGAAAGCACCTACTGCATAATTTCCTTCAAGCGCTTTTTTAAACATTTCCTTAGTAGTGACTAATGGCATGATAAATTCCACCTTTCAAACAAATATTTAATATAATCAGTATTGTATATACTACTCTGTATATTATAATGCATTTGAAGCATATTTTCCATAGAAGAAGTTTTTCTGCAAGAATATGCAGAAAAATAGTGACTTATGCTAGAATATATGTATAATGTTATTTGGGTTTGTTTTTTCGTGACAGACCATGGATAATTTGAAAGGTTGGTGTTGTTTAATGAGAAATTACAGCGCGTTTGACATCCTTGGACCTATAATGATAGGACCATCAAGTTCACACACAGCAGGAGCTGCTAGACTCGGAAAAGTTGCGAAGGTTATTGCCGGAGGAGAGGTAAAAGCCGTGAAGTTCTATCTTCACGGATCATTTGCTCAAACATATAAAGGGCACGGTACAGATAAGGCGCTGGTAGCAGGGATACTGGGAATGGATCCGTGGGACGACAGGCTTAAAACTTCAATGGAAATCGCTAAGGAAAAGGGCATAGGCATAGAGTTCATACCCGCAGATCTGGGCGACGTGCATCCGAACACAGTCAAGATTGCGATCACCAAAAAGGACGGCGAAACTACAACTGTAATGGGGTCTTCAATCGGAGGCGGAAACATAGTTGTTACAGAGGTTGACGGTGACGCTCTTGAGTTCACGGGAATGTACCCTACTCTGCTCATACATCACATAGACCTTCCGGGCATGATCCTGAAGGTAACAAAAGTGCTTTATGACCATAATGTAAACGTTGCGTTCCTTAAGGTTTTCAGAAACAGCAAAGGCGCGGATGCTGCGATGGTATTTGAGGTTGATGGCAATATTGCTGATGAAGTGATTGAAGAGATAGCAAAAATCGAGAACATTAAGAGTGTTAAGGCCATCAACATATAATACGGGAGGGTTTTTATTATGGTAAATTTTGGATATGAACTTGTGAAAGTTTGCGAAGAAAAAAATATGTCAATCTGGGAATATACGCTGGAAGATGAAGCGAAGGAATCAGGCCTGAGCAAAGAGGCGGTATTCGAAAAAATGAGGCAGAACCTCAAGGTAATGCAGGAAGCCGCGGAATATGGAATGAAGAATGAAGTTATATCCGTCAGCGGCCTTATAGGAGGCGACGGCTACAAACTCAGCAGATATGCTGAAAGCGGAAATACGCTTACAGGCAAAATGATGATGAAGGCTATGGCAAGAGCGCTTTCATGTTCCGAAGTTAACGCATCAATGGGAAGGATCGTTGCAGCTCCTACAGCAGGATCCTGCGGAATCATGCCTGCTACAATAATCACTGCAGGCGAAGAATTGGGCAAATCGGATGACGACCTGGTTAAGGCTCTTTTCACTGCTTCGGGCGTTGGTATAATCATCGCAAAGAACGCAACGATGGCAGGAGCGGAAGGCGGCTGCCAGGCTGAATGCGGTTCTGCAGCGGCAATGGCTGCTGCTGCTGTCGTAGAGATGATGGGAGGAACTCCTGATCAGGCTCTCAATGCAGCGGCAATAGTCTTCAAGAACATACTCGGACTCGTATGCGACCCTGTTGCAGGACTTGTTGAGATACCATGCGCAAAGAGAAACGCGTCAGGCACAGTAAGCGCTCTCACAACAGCAGATATGGTTATGGGCGGCGTAATGAGCAAAATTCCTTTCGACGAGACTGTCGAAGCGATGTACAAGATAGGCAAGGGGATGCCTTGTGCGCTGAGAGAGACAGCTCAGGGCGGAGTAGCTATAACTGAGACAGGCCTGAAGATGCAGGAAAAGGTCTTTGGGAAATAGATGTAATAAATAAAATGCAGGCTGCCCGGATGCGATCATAGGGCGGCCTGCATTTATTTTGATCTGAAACAGGTCATTTGCCAGAGAAAAACCTTGATGTAAGCATGTAGGTCAGGGAAGCTGTGAGGATCACAGCCAGCTCCTGGGCAACAGGTTTATCTGCCGTGATGAACGCGAACACCGCGAGGGTTGTTCCGGCCAGGACAGGCGACTCGTCGAAAATGAAGGTGGTTTTCTGAACATTGCCGGACTTTGCGAGCTTGTACGCTGCAGCCATAGGGAACGCAAGGACGAGAAGGTAGCCCGCAGCGCCGTAGGCACCAAAGCCGTAAAGCAGGAAAACAAGTATGGACGGGGCGATGCCGAAGGACACGAAGTCCGCAAGCGAGTCCAGCTGCCTCCCGTAATCGCTTGATACATTCAGATGTCTGGCGATTCTCCCGTCGTACCTGTCTGCGAGGCAGGCTGCGATTAAAAGCAGAGCGGAAAGCTTGTAGCTGCCGTTCATGGAATTCAGTATAGAAATGATGCCCAGGCAAAGATTTATAAAGGTCAGCGCATCGGGAACCGCGCTTTTTGACAATCGTGCCATTATATCCCACCCCCAATAGTATCTCGGTTTGCATAGGTTCTTCAACCTTATTATATAATATATGCAGGGAAAGTTCACCGCATAATTGCAGCGTCTTGTGAATTCACCGCATAAAGTGATATAATCATTATGATAATTTACTGTTTAGGAGAGTGTGCTTATGGATAAAGTTAGATTTATTTACAATCCGTATTCCGGAGAAAGCACCATAGTGACTGACATAGACAAGGTCATAAAGGTACATCAAAAATACGGCTATGAGATCATGCCGTACAGGCTGGGACGAGGCTTTGGAATGGACAAGGCGTTCGACGACCTGGATGAAACCTGCAGATACGTGCTTATTGCAGGCGGAGACGGCACTATAGACCTGGCCGTGAATTCCATGAAGAAGAAGGGTATTGAGCTGCCTATAGCGATACTGCCCACCGGAACGGCAAATGATTTTGCAAAATACATAGGGATGCCCGAGGATGTGGAGGCGGCATGCGAGCAGATACTTAACTCCAAGGCCAAGAAGCTTGACATAGGCAGGATAAACAACAAGTATTTTATAAATGTGGCAAGCACAGGGCTTTTCACCGATGTATCCCAGAAAATAGATGAAAATCTGAAGAACACCATGGGAAAGCTTGCCTACTACCTTAAAGGGCTGGAGCAGGTTCCGAATTTCAGGAGGCTTAAGATCAAGGTTACGTCGGAGCACGGAGTTTTCGACGGAGATATGTACCTCATGCTCGTCTTCAACGGGCAGACAGCCGGAAACCTAAAATTCGCATACAAGGCTGAGGCCGATGACGGCCTTCTCGATGTGGTCATATTCAAGGCGGTCATGTTCAAGGACCTGGTGCCTCTCATGATAGACATGCTCAGAGGAGAGCACCTGGAACATGAAAATGCCATAATGTACTTCAAGACCGACAAGGTAAGGATAGAATGCCACGAGGATATCGTCACGGACATAGACGGCGAAAGGGGACCGGACTTCCCGCTTGAGATCGAGTGCGTCAAAAGCGGCATCGAAGTCCTCGGCGTGAATATCCATTAATTGGTTGCCTGTCATATCGGATATTGGATTTGATAAAAAAAAAGGGCTGCTGCGCCCAGGGGATTATTTTTTCCCTGGTTTCGCAGCAGTCCTGTTTTTGCTTGTTTTCTTGCTCGCGCGCGGCGGAGAATCGGGGATCAGGCAGTTTTTGCCTTTTCCGATGAGGTCCTCGCGGTGGGCCGACACCAGCGCTTCACGCACCAGAGAGTAGTTGGAAGGGAGCGAATACTGAAGAAGCGCCCTCTGCATATTCTTTTCTTTCTGGGTTTTCGGCACGTATACCTCTTCGCCAGTCAGAGGATTCTTCCCGGTGTAGTACATGGCTGTGGACAGAGAGCCGGGCGTCGGGTAGAAATCCTGTACCTGCTCCGGCATGTAGCCCATCTCCTTGATGTAGAGAGCAAGCTCGATCGCAGCATGGATGTCGCTTCCCGGATGGCTGGACATGAGGTATGGCACAAGGAACTGCTTCTTGCCCAAATCCTTGTTTATCTTGTGATACTTTTCTGCAAACCTGTTGTACACCTCTTTGCCGGGTTTTCCCATCTGCTTCAGAACCCTGTTGCTGATGTGCTCGGGGGCCACCTTCAGCTGGCCGCTTATGTGGTGCTCGCAGAGCTCCCTGAAGAAGGTGTCGTTTTTGTCGTAGGAGAGGTAGTCGTACCTTATGCCGGACCTGATAAACACTTTCTTGATTCCGGGCAGCTTGCGGATGTTCCTCAGCACGCCGAGGTATTCGCTGTGGTCTACGATAAGGTTCTTGCAGGGGGTAGGGAAGAGGCATTGCCGCGACTTGCACACCCCGTTCTTCTCCTGCAGCTTGCAGGCCCTGTGCCTGAAGTTGGCGGTAGGGCCGCCCACGTCGTGGATGTAGCCCTTGAAGTCATCCAGGGTCGTCATGAGCTTAGCTTCCTCTACCACGGACTTGCCGCTTCTGTTCTGGATGACCCTCCCCTGGTGAAAGTTGAGAGCGCAGAAGGAGCATCCGCCGTAGCAGCCCCTGTGGCTTGTTATTGAGAACTTCACTTCCTTGATGGCCGGGATGCCGCCCTGGCTCTCATACATAGGGTGGTAGGTCCTTGCATAAGGAAGGGCGTATACTGCATCCATCTCCTCCTGGGACAGGCTCAGCTGCGGAGGGTTCTGCACTACATACCTGTCTCCGTGCTTCTGGACTATGGTCCTGCCGTTAGTTGGATCCTGCTCCATGTACTCAGCCTTGTAGCTTTTCGAGTAGGCCTCCTTGTCTGAAGCTGCATCCTCAAAAGAGGGAACCTCGATGTAATCCTTCAGGCCCTCCAGCGTATTGACAGCATAGACAATACCCCTTGTGCTCTTTATGTTCCTTACATTCATCCCGTATTTAAGCAGATTCGCAACTTCGACCACGGTCTTCTCGCCCATGCCGTACATGAGCAGATCCGCCTTGGAGTCTATAAGTATGCTCCTCCTGACCTTGTCGTCCCAGTAATCGTAATGGGCGAACCTTCTCAGGCTGGCTTCGATGCCGCCTATAAGAATGGGAACGTCCTTGTATGCCTCCCTGGCCTTGCCGCAGTATACGATGACAGCCCTGTCAGGCCTGAAGCCGCCCTTGCCGCCCGGGGAATAGAGGTCGTCGTGCCTTTTCTTCTTTGCAGCGGTGTAGTGGTTGACCATCGAGTCTATGTTGCCCGAGTTGATCAGGAATCCCAGATTGGGTCTTCCGAGCGCTCGGAAGCTATCCACGTCCTTCCAGTCTGGCTGAGGTATAACGCCGACGGTGAAGCCCTGGCTCTGGAGGACCCTCCCGATGATAGCCGTGCCGAAGGAAGGGTGATCCACATATGCGTCGCCTGTGATTATTATAAAATCAAGGCTTTCGATGCCGGCCTTTTTCATATCTTCCCTGGATACTGGCAAAAATTCATTATTTATAATCAAATCTATTTCATCCCTTTATTTGTTTATTTCATTAATTTCATGACTAACCTCAATTATAACAGAAAGGCCTGTAAAATTACCACAGGCAAAGCTTCAAAATGGCTTGCAAAATAAATTAATAACTATATAATAAAAGATGTATTAAACTGGGCTTTTTTATTATGTAAAGGTGGTGGAACTGGATGGACAGTGGACCAAGTAGTGTCCGGACTAAACTTTCTAAAAAATCAATAGGAAATATGCAAAGGATAGTTCTGTCCGTTTCGTTCTGATAGGCTGGATATTCCTTTGCTCAGAGGAGGAATATTATGAGAAAACTATCGAGCTTCTACCTGAATAAATTTCTCTATAAGAAGATTTATGACGAGGACGACGAGGTAATAGGGAAACTTTGGGATGTGTACGTCGCTACAACCGACGGCTTTCCCCGCGTAATAGGATATCAGATAAAAAGAGGGAGAGAGCTTATCAACTGCGAGTTCAAAAGCATCGACTTCTATGAGGACAACAACAAGCCGGTGATCAAAGTGCACGGAGAGAGGGAGATAATAGTCCAGAAGTTCTCCTATCTGCTCTCGAAGCACCTGCTCGGGACCCGGATTGTTGACATAAACGGCAAAAAGCTTGTAAAGGTTAACGACCTCAGGATAGCCGAACTTGCTGCAGAATACAGGGTAATTGCGGTAGACACGGGAATCATGTCCCTGGGGAGAAGATACAACGCCGAAAAGCTGCTGGAGCTTCTCTTCAGGTTTGTTAAGAAGAAGCCGGAAGATACCCTGATCATATGGGACAACGTGGAGTCGCTGGAGATGGTCAACAACAACCTGAAGCTCTCTGTGCCCTACAAGAAGCTTTCAAAGCTTCATCCTGCTGACCTGGCAGACATACTGGAGGACATGGACATCAACTACAGGAAGAGGGTATTCGAAAGTCTCGACGAGGATCTTGCTGCAGACACATTTGAGGAGATAGAATCCGATTTTCAGGCCGACCTTCTGGAAAACATGAGCGAATCCAAAAGGGATGAAGTGCTGGACAACATGCCTAACGACGAGATTGCAGACATGCTGGACGACATGGACGAGGAGACGGCAGAAAGAATCCTGCTGAATATGGAGAAGGAAGATGCAGACGAAGTCAGGGAGCTGATGAAATACGGGGACGAAACAGTGGGAAGCCTCATGAACAAGGACTTCATATCCTTCAACATGAACATAACCGCAGGCGAGACAGTCGAGCTGATAAAAGAAATGGAGCCCGATGATGAGGTTTCGCACTACATCTACATGGTGGACGAAGAGGAGAAGCTTGTGGGTGTGTTTTCGCTGCTAGACCTGATAATGGCCGACAGCAGCACGAATCTCAGGGACATCCTTACAGAAGACGTGGTCAGGGTTAAAGACAATGACAACATAGATGAGGCCATAAGCCTTGCAACAAAGTACAACTTCCTATCGCTGCCTGTAATCGACGGGAATGAAAAGCTGTGCGGCATCATAATAATGAACGATATAATAGAAGAGGTATTTGTTCCGCTGTGGAAAAGACGATTCAGGAAAGCGGTCTAAAAAGCCGTTCAAAAAATCTGAAAAATACTATTGACATCCGACGCGAAATATTTTATTATTAAGTTGTTAATTCATAGTTAATTACTCGGAAATAAAAACAGAGAAGAAGGAAAGTAGTTCAGAGGAAATTTTAAGAGAGTGGACCCAAGGGTGGAAGGTTCATAAATGAAATCTGTGCGAAGTGCCCTTCGGAGTTGTGCACCGAAATTTGAGTAGGCTGCATCGGGTTCACCCGTTATAGCGATAGAGCATAGGAATGTGTTCGAACAGAGTTGAGGCTTTTTTGCCTAATTGGAGTGGAACCGCGGAGTGTTACTTCGTCTCTTTATATAGAGACGAAGTTATTTTTTTTGAGTAAAAAAGATTGGATTAAATATTTTTAACCTAGGAGGAATAAAAATGAAATTCATCAAAGATCTCAACTACGACCTGAACAACATCATGGAGAGGGACCCCGCCGCGCGCAAGAAAACTGACCTGATACTCTATCCGTTTGTACACGCACTGATAGCCTACAGAATAGCCAACAAGCTGTACAGGAAGAAATTCTTTTTCACAGCCAGGCTGATTTCGCAGATATGGAGAGGGCTTACCGGAATAGAGATCCATCCGGGGGCCACCATCGGAAAAGGCTTCTTCATAGACCACGGAATGGGAGTGGTAATAGGCGAAACGACCGTCATAGGAGACCACGTCCACATGTACCACGGTGTAACGCTTGGTGCAACGGGGAAGGACAACAGCGGAAAAAGGCACCCGACCGTAGAAGATAATGCTATAATAGGTGGAGGAGCCAAGGTGCTGGGAAATATCACTATAGGTGCGAACGCCAAGGTCGGAGCCAATGCCGTTGTGCTGCAGGACGTGCCTGCGGATTCAACAGCTGTTGGAATTCCTGCCAGGATCGCCCGCAAAAAAGTGCCTGCACAGATAGTTGAACATAACGTTCATTACCTGTTCAACGAGATGGTAATATAGAAAGAAGGAGAATCGATGCAATATGGACTGCAAGGATTCTATAAAAGAGTATTCAAGAAGTCTTGGGCTTGATCTTGTAGGTTTTTCGAAATGCCGGAGATACAGCGAGCTAATTCCATATTTTGAAGAGAGACAGGACAGCCATGTCCAGAATGAATTTGAAGAAAAAGATATTTACAGAAGGGTAGATCCTTTTCTGTACATGGAGAACGGGAAAACGATAGTCTCTATCGCTTTTCCCTATTTTCATGGAACGGATTGCTGCGGAGAAGGTAGCCGGGGTTATTTTTCGAAATACACGCTGGGCACGGACTACCACGGAGCCGTATCCGCTTACCTTGAAAAGATATGCAGCCATATAGAGGGCCTGGGCGGCAGTGCCGTGCATTTTGTTGACAGCAATTCACTCCCTGAGAGGTACATCGCATCATTGAGCGGGATAGGATTCATAGGAAAAAACAACATGCTGATAACAAGGAAATACGGCTCATACGTATTCCTTGGAGAAATAATTACGGACCTGGAAATCGAGGAGGATGCTCCCGCAGAGAGCTGCTGCGGGAGCTGTTCCTGCTGCATAGAAGCATGTCCAACCGGATCCCTGCGCCAGAGCAACCCCAACATCTGCCTCTCCTACATAACACAGAAGAAGGAGCTGGAGGATTCCTGGCTGGAGCTGCTCGGAGGGAGGCTGTTCGGATGCGACACCTGCCAGGATGCGTGCCCGTTCAACAAAGCAGCCGAGAGATCAAAGCTCGAATGCTTCAGGCCTTTCGACGACCTGTGCAGGCCCGACCTGGAGAAGCTGGCACTGATGGGCAATGCTGAATTCAGGAAGATTTACAGGAAGGCCTCCTGCGGCTGGAGGGGCAAGGCAATCCTCCAGAGGAATGCGCTGATAAGCCTTTTCCAGAACGTCAGGGACGTCGAAGACAGAATAAGCGAGGATGATTTCGCGTCTCCCAGGCTGAAGGATATTTACAATAGACTTTTACGGATTTTCAAACTATAATTTATATGTAAGATTTTTATCAATTCAGCATAAGAAAGGTGGACTCGAAAAATGATCTCTCCGGGTATGTCCAGGTTAATAGGCATGCTGCCTGATAGCCTAATCAAATTCCTGGCTAACAAATTATTGTATGGATACATAAGAAAATATGCGAATATAAAGGTGAACGGAAGGGAAAACCTGAACGGCATACAAAAACCGATGCTGTTCATATGCAACCATCTGAGCAACTCGGATGCCCTCGTTTTGAACACCGCTTTTAAGGACCAGGACCTGGCTTTCGTGGCCGGTGTCAAGCTTACAGGCAATGTTCTCACCAATCTGGGAATGCACATCACAAAGACCATCAACATAAAACCTAACGCGGCCGACAAGGATGCTATATCAAATGTAGTGAAGCATCTGAAGGCGGGCAACAACGTCCTGATCTTCCCGGAAGGAACAAGAAGCCGGACCGGCGGAATGATCGAAGCGAAAAAAGGGATAGTCCTTATCCAGAGGCTCTCAAAAGCCACAGTCATACCTGTGGGCATGAGCGGTACCGACAAGCTCCTTCCTATAAATGACAAAGATATGGCCCTTGAGGATTTCAGCCACGCAGACGTCACTGTAAACATAGGAAAGCCGGTACTGATACCTCCCAAAGGGAAGGAGGAAGACAGGCGCGAATATGACGACAGGGTACTTTCCATCATGATGAAGAGCATTGCTGAACTTCTCCCTGAATCCTACAGGGGGGTGTACAGATAGTTTGGATAGAATTACTGCGATTCTTGACATATTGAAGGAAACCTATCCCGACGTTAAGTGCGCTTTGAACTATGAAACCCCCTATGAGCTGCTGGTGGCAACGATACTGTCTGCCCAGTGCACCGACGTTAGGGTAAACATAATCACGGGGGAGCTCTTCAAGGAGTACAACACCCCGGAAAAGATGCTCGAACTGACAGAAGACGAACTGGGGGAAAAGATTAAGAGCTGCGGGCTTTTCAAAAACAAGAGCAAGAACATCCTTGCTGCGACTAAGATGCTCGCGGCAGAATTCGGCGGCAGAGTACCGGATACGATGGAAGAGCTGATGAGGCTCCCGGGGGTCGGAAGAAAGACTGCCAACGTCGTTCTGGCGAATGCCTTCGGCAAGCCTGCGATAGCCGTGGACACCCATGTTTTCAGGGTGTCAAACAGGCTCGGCATAGCTAAAGGAAAAACACCTGACGAGGTCGAAAAGGGCCTGATGAAAGCTGTTCCGGAGGAAATGTGGGGACATGCGCATCACCTGCTGATAGCCCACGGAAGGGACCTGTGTGCTGCAAGAAAGCCAAGGTGCGGCGAATGCCCGCTGGCACCGTTTTGCGAGGCATTAAACTCTTGAAAAGCGCAGTTAAATTAGAGGTTAAGCCAATCTGGCTGGGTTTTCCGAGTCAGATATTCATTTAGAAATATATAATAAGGAGATTGGGAGCATGGGAATAAAAGAAGAAGCACTCAGAGTGCACAAGGAACACAGAGGCAAACTTGAGGTTGTGGGCAAGGTGCCTGTCAAGACGAGGGAGGACCTCTCCATAGCATATACGCCCGGAGTTGCCGAGCCATGCCTGGAAATTGCCAGGGATCCTGAAAAGATATACGACTACACGGTGAAGGGCAATATGGTTGCAATCGTTACTAACGGAACAGCGGTTCTCGGTCTCGGAGACATAGGAGCTGGAGCAGGACTGCCGGTCATGGAAGGGAAAGCTCTTCTTTTCAAGGAGTTTGGCGGAGTTGACGCATTCCCCATCTGCATCGACAGCAAAGATCCTGAGGATGTCATTAAGACAGTCAAGCTCATAGCCCCTGTTTTCGGAGGCATAAACCTTGAGGACATAAAGGCGCCTGAATGCTTCTACATAGAAGACAGGCTGAAGAAGGAGCTTGACATACCTGTGTTCCACGATGACCAGCATGGAACTGCGGTTGTTGTGCTGGCTGGAATGTACAACGCCCTCAAGCTTGTCGGAAAAAAGCTCGAGACGGCAAAGATAGTAGTTAACGGTGCGGGCTCGGCTGGGACAGCTATAACCAAGCTGCTTCTAAAAGCAGGGGCAAAGGATGTCATAATGTGCGACATAAAGGGAGCCCTTGTTGAGGGAGACGAGACGCTGAACCCTGCCCAGCAGGAGATGGCAAAGCTTACAAACAGGGAAAAGAAGACCGGAAAGCTGGCCGATATATTGGCAGGCAGGGATGCTTTTGTGGGTGTTTCCGCGCCCGGAATAGTCACAAAGGAAATGGTCGCATCCATGAACAAGGACAGCATCATATTCGCTATGGCAAATCCAGTTCCCGAGATAATGCCTGACCTGGCAAAGGAGGCTGGAGCAAGGGTGGTTGCAACAGGAAGATCCGATTTCCCTAACCAGATAAACAATGTGCTCATATTCCCCGGAATATTCAGGGGTGCTCTTGATGTAAGGGCTACAGAGATCAATGACGATATGAAGCTGGCTGCAGCCAGGGGGATCGCAAATCTCATAAGCGATGAGGAGCTCAAAGAGGAGTATATAATCCCTGATGTTTTCGACAAGAGGGTCTGCAGCTCTGTCGCGGATGAGGTCAAGAGGATTGCGGTCCAGATGGGAATCTCCAGGAAGGTGATGTAAGTGATAAAGATAAACGATAAAGCGTTGAATTATGCAAAGAAGACCGGTCTCAGCTTCGTTGTCAAGACGATACCGGTCAGCCTGTCCTGCTGAGACGGCTCCTCTAGTGAGGTCCTGAGTATCAGGGTCAGAGCGGTGCATGAAAGCGAAGTGGAGGACGAACTGTACAACGTATTCGAGGAAAACGGGGTAAAGGTGTTCATAGCGAAGGAACTGATAATGGGTGAAGAAGTGGTAATACTGCAGCATCCGCGGCTTCCGCTCACAAAGCCTTCCTTCGGGGTTCAGGGTGTAAGCGTAAAGAGATAAGCGTCAATAAAAGCCTTCAGGCCGATGAAACTGGTAATCGGTCTGAAGGCTTTTTTACAGAAGTTCCTTTCTCAGGAGATCAAGTGCCGCGATAGTCGCTCTGAGCCTGATCATGTCTCTGGTTCCGGGGAAATTGCATTCGATGAAAGTGGTTTTTCCGCAGATGCAGAGGCCTATATATACAAGGCCTACGGGTTTTTCAATGGAACCGCCCTCAGGCCCTGCTATGCCTGTTGTCGAAAGCCCGATATCGGTGCCGGAGGTCCTTGCAATCCCGGCAGCCATCTCCAATGCTGTCTCGGCGCTGACAGCCCCGAATTTGTCCAAAGTTGACCGTTTGACTCCAAGCCTGTTTATCTTGGCCTGGTTGCTGTAGGTTACAGCGCCTTCCATGAAAACCTCGGAGATTCCCGGGAAATCCACGAGCCTTGAGGATATCATGCCGCCCGTGCAGGACTCGGCGACGGAAATTGTCAGGTTTCTGTCCATGAGCATACCCGCAATAACGGCTTCGAGGGATTCATCGCCGGTGCCGTATACAGCGTTGCCCAGCCTCTCGCGTATCCTTTCCTCGACAGGGGCAATCAGTCCATATCCGTCTGCCTCTGTCTCAGCTTTTGCAGTAATCCTGAGCAAGGATTCACCCTGCTTTGCGTAAGGTGCAACGGTCGGATTTTCGCTGCCTTCTATTATGTCCTGGACTTTGGAAGCCATGAGGCTCTCGCCCAGGCCCACAACTCTCAGCACCTTCGACACTATAACGCTGTCGGTCAGCGTCTTCAGATAAGGGGCAACGTAGTTCTCGAACATGGGATAGGCTTCCCTGGGAGGCCCGGGGAGAACCACGATTGTCTTGCCGCCTTCGCTTACTATGCAGCCGGGTGCTGTGCCGTGGTCGTTGGGGAGGATTATGCAGCCCTCAGGGAAATAAGCCTGCTTCCTGTTTGATTCGCTCAGCGTGCCGCCGCGCCTTGAGAATATGTCCTCCAGTTTCCTGAGGGATTCCTGATGAAGAACCAGGGGTTTGCTGAAAAATTCAGCAGCGATTTCTTTTGTCATGTCGTCGGTTGTGGGTCCGAGGCCTCCGGTAGTTATTATCAGGTCGCACCTCTTGAAGGCGTCAGTGAATTCCTTAAGGATTCTCGGCCCGTTGTCGCCGACCACAGACTGATGGAAAATGGAGATGCCGAAGTCTGCAAGCCTTCGCGCAAGAAATTGGGAATTTGTATTTACTATATCGCCCAGCAGTATTTCAGTGCCAACGGCAATTATCTCAGCATTCATGTGTGTATCCTCCACAAATTTATTTACTACTATCTATATTATACCAAAACTGGCACAAAGGCATAGCCCGTTTAGCGAAGGAGCGGCTGAGACTGCCTAGTTCTTTACTTAAAGTATTATCAGCTATGAGTAGCATATAAGGATGTAAGTTTCAGAATACACTTCCCCGTTAATTACCCGTCCCGAGATTAACAATCCATTGTATTAGGCGCATTTTAGTGATAAAATACAATTGGTTGATATCAATAGAGTCAAACCGGATATTCCAACAACTGAATATCGTACATGTTCAGCTTTGATCCTTAGGACAGAGACGGGGAAACATAAAGTACGCATTGAAAAAGTATGCCATTCGGAGTGGCGTGCTGCTTTTGTGCATATTTAAACGAATGTTATACGCCCTTGCCGGTCCCTAGAAATCTACGGACTGCTGAGGGCGTTTTTATTTAGACAAAGCCGGCAGGATTCAGGAGCTGTTTTAATTATTTGAGGGGAGCGAAAAATTATGGAAAAAAAGTTCACGGTCAGTTCATTTCATGAGGCAAAAATGGCAGGGGACAAGATATCGATGCTGACGGCTTACGATTACTCAACTGCAAAACTTCTCGACGATGCAGGGATCGATTGTCTGCTGGTGGGGGATTCATTGGGCATGGTCATGCTGGGATATGAAGACACTCTGCAAGTCACAATGGATGATATTATCCATCATACCCGTGCAGTTGCAAGAGGGGTCAAAAGAGCAATGGTAGTAGCAGATATGCCGTTTTTATCCTACCATATCAGCGCTGAAGAAAGCGTGAGGAATGCCGGGAGATTGATTCAGGAAGGCAAAGCCCATGCGGTTAAGCTGGAAGGCGGCAGGGACGTCATCGATAAGGTTAGCGCAATTGTGAAGGCGCAGATACCCGTCATGGGGCATCTTGGGCTGACACCACAGTCGGTCAATATGTTCGGTGGCTTTAAAGTTCAGGGCAAGAGCGAGGAACAGGCAAGAAAAATAATTGAAGATGCACTGCTTTTGCAGGAGGCGGGAGTATTCGCGATTGTCCTGGAATGTGTTCCTGAGAAGCTTGCTAAAATAATTACAGAGAAGCTGCAGATTCCAACCATAGGTATCGGAGCCGGCAAGTTTTGCGACGGCCAGGTGCTGGTTATACAGGATATGCTCGGCATGTACAGCGATTTTAAACCAAAGTTTGTAAAGCAGTATGCAGGATTGAGCCATGTCATCAAGGACGCGGTGAAGACGTATGCAAAGGAGGTGCAGGAAGCGCAGTTCCCGGGAAATGAGCATACATTCACTATCAACCAAGAGGTGCTCGAAAAGCTATATTGATTTTCAGGATTATTACCATGCCAAGCTCGCGCTCGGCCGTTCCTCGCTAATATCCCAACAGCAAGCCATTTGTCGCCGCTAAAACTGTACTCAAACAGGTTTTGTGGCGACCTGTTTTTTTGCAGCTTAATTAATTCTCGATAAATATAATTAAGAAATGTCTTTCGCAAAAGTGCAAAAAGGTATAGAATATAATTTGCCGAATGGTTAAGGGGGAAAACATGAACAACGTCAAAGCTATAAAATGGGAAAACGACAGCCTGGTGCTGCTTGACTGCACTAAGCTTCCGATAAAAGAAGAATATATAATATGCAAAAACTACACAGATCTGATAGATGCAATTAACTGTCTCGCCGTAAGAGGGGCTCCCGCGATCGGCATAGCCGCAGCATACGGCGTAGTCCTCGCGGCTCAGGAGGCTCAGGGGAAAGCAGGTTCAAAGGCCGACCACCTAGGCTATATAAATGAAGCAATACAGGAACTCGCGGCCACAAGGCCCACTGCAGTAAACCTGTTCTGGGCTCTTGACAGGATTAAGGAAGTCCTTGGAAAGGTGTCGGGAGCTTCTGAAGAAGTAATAAGGGACAGGCTGCTCAAAGAGGCGGAAACCATGTATGCCGAAGACATAGCCTGCAACATGAAGATCGGCGAGAACGGAAACGAGGTTGTGCCGCAGGGAGCAAGCATCCTGACCCACTGCAACGCAGGAGCCCTTGCTACCGCAGCATACGGTACAGCGCTCGGAGTTGTCAGGGCGGCGCATGATGCGGGAAAGGATATCCATGTGTTTGCCGACGAAACCAGACCGCTGCTGCAGGGGGCGCGACTGACAGCCTGGGAGATGACTCAGGAAGGCATCCCCTGCACTCTCATAACCGACAGCATGGCCGGCTACGTGATGAAGCTGGGCAGGGTAGACCTGGTAATAACCGGAGCAGACAGGATAACACTGAACGGCGACACTGCGAACAAGATAGGAACCTATTCGCTGGCTGTTCTCGCAAAGGAGCACGGCATCCCGTTCTATATCGCGGCTCCGCTCTCCACCATAGATATAACGCTCAAGAGCGGGGAGGAAATCGAGATCGAGGAGAGGGACAAGCGGGAGGTTAAATGCCTTTTCGGCGTCCAGACTGCACCTGAAGCTGTCAACGCATTCAATCCGGCTTTCGACGTCACTCCGAATGAATACATCACGGGGATAATTACGGAAAAAGGCATATTGAGACCGCCTTATGAAGTGTCCATAGGAAATCTTTTCAGGTAAAAATTTTTGCATACAAAGGGGAGTATAATATGGAAGAAATGAATTATTTGTTCACAGCGGAGAGGCAGCAGATCGTCGACATGTCCCTCAAGCTCTACAGGGAGGACCTTATAGTCGGGACATGGGGCAATCTCAGCATGAGGGTCAACCGCAGCGGCACAGATTATTTCGTTGTCACGCCTTCGGGCATGGAGTACGAGGACACAACCCTCGAGGATGTTGTGGTGCTCGACAAGGACGGGAGAGTAGTGCTGGGAAACAGGAGGCCTACCTCCGAGCTCGGAATGCACATGAAATTATACGAGGAAAGAAAAGAAATAAACGCGATAATCCATACGCACAGCACCTGCGCGACTGCATGCGCTGTCGTGGGCATAGGTATACCCATGATGGTCGAGGACATGATACAGCACATAGGAGGCAACGTGAGGATAGCAAAATACGCGCTCCCGGGCACTCGGGAGCTGGCTGAAAATGTGTGCCATGCAATAGAGGACAGGAAGGCCGTCCTTCTCAAGAACCACGGTGCCCTGGGGATGGGGGAGACTCTTAAGGCTGCCTACAAATCCTGCATCCTGACCGAGAAAAGCGCACAGATCCTCATCTATGCAAAAAATCTCGGGCACATTAACCTCATCAGCACTGAGGATGCGGAGCTGATGGTAGACTACTACAGGAACCAGTACGGTCAGCAGAAGGATGCTAAAAGATAATCCTGTGCGTATTTCAAAACGCCAGGTATTGTAGTATAATGATAATTGATATTTTTTTGGAGGGGAGGTTGTCCGATGGGCCGTACGAAGAAAAGGAATTCTAGATCAAGATATCTTAAAAGAAGAGCGGTAATTGCTATAGCTGCATTTTTCGCAGTATTTGTCGCTGTTGCAGCGATTGAAAACAACACTGTAAAAGGCTGGGATGACTTGATCTACCCTGGGGTAACTGTAGATGGAACAGATTTGTCGGGATTGAATAAGGAACAGGCGGCAGAAATACTGGCAAAAAATCACGGGGATGTGATTTCGGATAAAAAAATAAATATTACGGTTGAGGGGAAAACCTTTACCCTTGAGTATTCAAAAATAAATCCTTCCTACGACATAGAGTCGGCTGTAGAGGAGGCCTATGCATACGGAAAAGACCGTTCGCTGTTCGGCAAATTCAATGCAATCAAGTTTTCCGGGGATAAAAAGATTGGATTGAAGCTTGCATATAACCAGGAAGCGGTCAGCGGTTTTATTGCGTCAATAGAAAGCGAAGTTAACATACAGCCTGTAAACGCAAAAATCGATGTCAACAGCGGATTCAAAATAACGCAGGAAAAGGACGGAAAGCAGCTGGACAGAGAAGCTCTGGAGAAGGAGCTTCAGTCCAAAATAGACGGGAAAATTGGTTCAGACACAGATGTATCTGCAGCAATGAAGGTATCAAAAGCTGGGGTGACCGCAGACATGCTGAAAGGCATAAATGCAAAAATATCGACATTCAGCACCAACTACGGGTCTATATCATCTGCTGCAAGGGCTAACAACGTGGTCGTAGCCACAAGGAGCATTAACGGCATGGTACTAATGCCCGGCGAAACCTTCAGCTTCAACGGAGTCGTAGGACAAAGGACAGAGGCGAGGGGCTTTCAGGCGGCGCCTGTAATAGTAGGAAACAAGGTAGAGTCCGGATTGGGCGGAGGCATATGCCAGGTGTCCTCAACTCTCTACAATGCATGCCTTAAGGGCAATCTGAAAATAGTTGAAAGAGTCCACCACACATTCCCTTCGTCATACGTTCCAATAGGGCAGGACGCTACGGTTGACTATGGCAATATCGATTTCAGGTTCACAAATTCCTACTCCTATCCTCTTTACATAGAGGGGACTACAGGCGGCGGTTATGTATCTTTTTCCATATACTCTGACAAATCGCTTGCAGCAACTACATGCGCCATCACTAATGAAGTTTACGAGACCATCCAGCCGACAACCAATTATACAGATGACGCAACTCTTCTTGCTGGGACGGAAGTAACTGAGACGCCTGCTCACACCGGCTACAGGGTGAAGGTGTACAGGACGGTTTACTCGGATGGCAAGCAGGTGAGCCAGGAAACTGTATCGAACGACTACTACAAGGTAGTGAACGCCGTTGTGAAAAGAGGCACCATGGTTGATCCGGCGACTCAGATTGTAGCGGATCCGGCAGCCACACCAACCGTAACGCCAGAAACTCCGGGTACAACCGCTGAAAATACTGCGGGTTCTAACGGAACTTCAGGCGGCACCCTGTAACTCAAAATTTTAGTTGCATTTTATTCGAATACGTTGTATAATATTTTTTGTGCACAACTCATAGATACATGGTTGTGATCAAAAATGCGGAAGTGCTGGAACTGGCAGACAGGCACGTCTCAGAAGCGTGTGTTTTAACGTGTGGGTTCAAGTCCCATCTTCCGCACCAATATTTTATTAATCAAAGCACCACGCGCCTTTGGCAACATCAAGGGACGCAAGGTGTTTTTTTATTGAATCGGGACCGTGTGTAAAGTTAATCAATAATTCACTTTACCTCGCGGCTATACTGATGTAACATAGTTCTGTAAGCTTTTTTAACGGAGGATTAACAGTGAATTTAAATATAGTTTTATTCCAACCAGAAATACCGCAGAACACCGGCAACATAGCAAGAACCTGCGTTCTGACCGACAGCAGCCTTCATCTGATCAAGCCTCTTGGCTTCAGCCTTGATGAGAAGCACCTGAGAAGAGCGGGGCTGGATTACTGGCCTTATCTCGACCTTCATCTGTACGATTCATTTGAGGAACTGAAAGAAAAATATAAGGAAGCGAATTTTTACTTCTCATCTACACATGCTGTGAACAGCTATGCTGATGTAGGTTATAAACAAGGGGACTTCATTGTTTTCGGAAGGGAATCTAAAGGGCTGCCGGACTATATAAGGGAAGACTATGCAGACAAGTGCATCAGGGTTCCGATGGTTCAAAGCAGCACAAGGTCCTTGAATCTGTCGAACACTGTTGCAATAGTTGCTTATGAAGCTCTGAGGCAGCTGGATTTTCCGAATATGAAATAAGGGAGAACTGAGAACGAAGATGGATAAGATAAAGATTATTACTGACAGTACGGCGGACCTTCCTTCGCATCTCGTAGAAAAATACGATATCGAGGTTTTGCCGCTTCTCGTAAATATTAACGGCAAGTCTTACCGCGACGGTATAGACATCAACCTGAGGTCACTTCTTGACCTGATGGAGCTATCCGAGGAATTCCCCACAACATCGCAGGTCAACCCGAAGACTTTCCTCGACAGCTACAAGAGATATCTGAACGAAGGATATAAGATCATATCCATACATATTTCATCAAAGATGAGCGGAGTATACCAGTCAGCCAAAATAGCAAAGGAAATGCTGGATACCGGAGACATACATATAATAGACAGCAGAAACGTAACAGCGGGTCTTGGGCTGCTCGTTCTGAAGGCGTGCAAGCTAAGGGAGGAAGGGAAATCCGCTGCTGAAATAAATGAAGCAGTCATGGGGGTTCTGCCCCACGTGAAGAGCGCTCTGGTTTTCGACAGCCTCGAGAACCTTGTCCGCGGCGGAAGGCTTCCCAAAGCTGCCGGCAAAGTCGGGAACATGCTCGGAATAAAGCTGATCATGGAAGTCGGAGACGGGGAGATGAAGATCCTGGACAAAGTCAGGGGCAGCAAGAGGGCGGTAAAGTACGTCACTAAATATGTAAGCAGGCTGGGCATAAAGAGCGGAGAAACCTCCGTGCTGCTCCATGTGGAGAGCAGGGAAACACTGCCGGCGCTCAGAGAAAACCTGACGGAAGGAAATGTGGATTTTTTTGAATGCGAGGTTGGCTGCGTCGTCGGAGTTCATGCCGGACCCGGAGCCTGCGGGGTGTTCTTCATAGAAAACTTTTAACAAAATAATCATGGACGCCGGATGCCGAGGTATCCGGTTTTTTCATATAAAAAAACGAAAAAGATGTCGGAATTGTGTTAATTGTGTAACGAGAAATTTGACGTCGAATTCTGAATTTAGAAAAATTATAGGCGCTATCAGGAAAATGAATAGGTTTACATTTCTAATATAATGGATTATTATCAGGTTTTGTGTTATATTAGGAGTGCGGATATTTAAAAATTGAAAATCTGTGGATGAGATTCCCGGGAGATTGAGCAAAATCTTAACAAAGTTTAAAGCTAGTTATGATGCTCAGCTATGATTTTATATAATCATGGCATCCTTAAATGGATAGCCGAAGGAGTAAGGTTTGTCACTCCAAGACAAACTGAAGCTCTCAGGTAAATGGACCGAGAATTGACACGGCTCTGGAAAGCGGTAAGCACCGAAGGAGTAATTCTCTCAGGTATAAAGACAGGGTAAATGCAGTGGAGCGTTTACTATGTCTTTTTTGTTTTAATTTTTTATTTTAGGAGAATGAGATGAAACCAATAATCGTAGTGACAAACAATCCCATGAGCAAAGCTGAGCTCGAGAAAAAATGTAATGTGGAGTTTGTGGATGGCTCTACCACGGAGGTGTTTAAAAGAACAAGGGATTACATCCATTCCGGGCATAGGTTATTAACGCATCCCATAATGAGCAGCATTAAGCCGAATCAGACCCCGTACAGGACTGTGGTAATAACGGGGGAACCCGGCAAGGAGGTGGATCTTCAGTCCCTGCAGTACATTGAGGAAGCCATCCACACCACCGAAAAGTTCCTCAGGAACTTCGGGATACCTGACTGGACGGAAAAGATTTTGGAGGATTTTCAACTTATCGATTACGACCTGATATATCATGCGATTTTATGATGACAGGCTAATATTATTAAGGAGGTATT
>JAGFXP010000003.1 GCA_017861315.1 Bacillota bacterium
AAAAGAATTATACCCGTCCTTTTTGCGTATATGTACTTATATGTCTTTCCTTTTTCAAATTTAATTTCCCTTGCAAATCTACTCGGCAACATATACTTCATTGCGTCGTTTTTGAAAGTAAGAATGTAACTTTTGGGTTCGCTTAAATTTTCAAATACACCTATTTTTTGCTGATAATCTTTTTTTGTTAGATCTAATAGGGGATCATAAGAAGAATATACTCCGAATAGAATTATAAAACAAGGTAAAATAATTCTCATCCAAAACGATTTTAAGTAACGCTTCTTTTGGATTGAATTCTTTGTTCCCCAATTAAATTTACCTCTAATTAATCCAATTCCAACAATTATTATAATTATAGATGCTACAAAGTAAGTAGATACTTCTGATAATAGCAATAGTGTATATTGTGACATTACTATCCCCCATGGAAAAAAATATTTATTGATGATTACTTAGAAGTGTAGTAATTCCATCATGTGCAACCAACAGTTTCTCTTATCAAGCTGTATTTATTATTGTAGCCCGCCCAACTATTATTGATAAATTAATTCTTACCTTGCCTTTTATTTTTTATGCACAATCATCTACAACTATTCTCTATAGTTTTTTAGATGCAATGTTGTTTACTTCACAAGTTATAATTGGTTCTTTTATTCCTATTTCTTTAGCCTTTTGTAATGCTAAACGTAAAATTTGTGTTCCATAACTTTTATTCCTATAATATGGTGATATGTCATATCCTATATGCCCATATAGTTCCATTTCTTGGTGTCTAACTCGTACTACTCCAATAACTACATCATTATCAATCATCCAAAATGTTGAAGTTTTGACCATACCTTCAGGTAAATTTATTCCCAAAGAATAATTATATAAATCATTTATATATTCTTCAAAGTTTTCTAATGACTTTTCATATATTTTATAATAGTCTTTATCATTAATATCTCTGTATACTAAGACATACTCTCTAAAACTTTCTTGATATTCCTTATTTGGTTCTACTAAAAATAAACCTTTCATTTATAGTCCCCTCCACCTTTTTCAGTAATTCATAATAATCTACTAATGTTCGCCAACCCAAAGTCTTTATACCGAACATGACAATAAAATTGTAACTTAATTAATGTTAAAGATTAAGTATAAAATCCGATGAAATTTTTTTATTTTCAACTATCAAACAAATACCAAACAGCATTTCTATTACCATCATCATAATTGCAATCATATAAGGTTCAAAACGTGTACCAATTATAAGCGATAAAATTGGTACTAGAACAGCGAACACTATGTAGGATTTAGATTTATACAGCCAACCGTATGGTAACAAATGTGCTCCAAAAATCATTGCTATTACCATTAGCATCTTTTCAGGTAATGTCGGATATATCCACATAGCAATAAGTAAATATAGTATTTGATTTGCAGAAAAAAGAATTCCCAAATTAGTTAACGGATTTTCTTTGTTTTGAAAATCAACCTTAATTATTTTAGATATGAAAAAAGCTAAAGGTATTAGTGGTGCTGTGGAGCAGAATGTAAGCAAGTTTTTAGTCAAAATAGGTAATGATGTTGAATGAATTATCAGTACAGCACACCAAATAATAATTGATGCTAATATGAAATGTAACCCTTTCTTTTGTTTAACCGCACAATTCAATCGTAATTCTTCTAAGTTCATAATCAATCCTCCAAAAAAATAATTTCTTTATTGCATAATATAAGAAAATTATGTACTACGTAAATCTAAATTTCTTTCTCTCTTTTGAAAATAATGTCCGTAAACAATAAGCCAAAAGCAAATCCCAAAGCAATAGATAATTCTCGTAATAAATTTATGTTTGAAGGTCTTAAAAAATAATCAATACCATAATTTAAGAAGCCGAATAAAGCAAACATAGCAAGAAACATTAACAAACGTTTACTAAGTACTTCCTTATTTTATAGTATCTCCTGCACATTTAGATCTCAGCAACACATCAATTTCTTCTGCAGGCAAAGGCTTGTAGAAAAAGAAGCCCTGAATTTCATCGCACATCCGCTTCTGCAGGAATTCAAGCTGCTGTTTTGTTTCAACACCTTCTGCAATAGTACTGACTCCAAGACTTTGGGCCAGAGTGATGATGGTTTTGGTTATAGCTTCATCCTTGTCGCTTATTGTTATGCCGTGAACAAACGGCATGGCAATTTTAATCCTGTCTATTGGCATCTCTTTCAAACGATTCAGAGAAGAATGCTCAGTTCCAAAATCATCAATAGAGATTGTTATACCGAGCTTTTTAATTTCATTGAGTACCTCAACTATATGAACATCTTTATTCATAGCGGTGCTTTCAGTAATTTCCAGCTCAAGGAATTCAGGTTCCAAGCCTGTTTCCGTTAAAATTCTTTGAACATCATTGCTTATATTCCCTCTCTTCATTTGTACCAGGGAAAGGTTTACCGCCATACGTAGATGAGGATAGCCTTCATTATGCCATTTTTTGTTTTGCATGCATGCCGTCCGAAGCACCCATTCTCCTATCGGAACAATAAGCCCAGTATTTTCAGCAATTGGAATAAATTTACCCGGTGAAACCAGCCCCATTTCTGGGTGCCTCCACCTCAGCAATGCCTCAAAACCAGTGATCCTCCCAGTTGAGCAGCACACCTGAGGCTGGTAATATACCACTAGCTCATCGAGCTCCAAAGCACGGTACAAGTGGTTTGTCATCTTCATGACTTCTGTGACCTTGTCTTTCATCAACGGATTGCAAAGCGCATATTGATTCTTACCTTTTTCCTTTGCTTTATACATTGCGATATCCGCATTCTTCAGAAGCGTCTCGACATTTTCCCCATCCAATGGGAACATTGCAACACCAACGCTTGCAGTCAGATAGAAATCCTGTTTTTTCAATTTGAATGGCTGGCTTAAACAATAAATAATTTTTTCTACCACGACATTTATATTCTCAACATCCTTTAGATTTTGGGCTAGTATTATGAATTCATCTCCTCCGAAACGTGCAACCATATCCTCCTTGCGCAATATACCTGATATCCTTTCAGCAACTTCTTTAAGAAGCTCGTCGCCTTGTTCATGTCCCATGGTGTCATTAACCATCTTGAAATCATCCATATCAAGGAATATAATCCCAAAGGGCTTCTCCGCTCTTCGTGCTGCAGATATGGCTTGATCAACATGTTCGTTGAAATGTTGCCGGTTTGGCAAACCTGTCAAATAGTCATGGTATGCTATATGTGTTATTTTTTCTTGAATAATTTCTTTCTCTGCAATTTCGTTTTTAAGCAAATCATTTGTCTTTGAAAGTTCTTCTGTTCGCTCCTGGACTTTTGTTTCCAAATCATCATGCGCCTTTTTTAAGGCTAACTCTGCCAGTTTGCGCTTGTTTACATCGTTCAATATTCCGATATACGAAGCATCTTGATTCTGAATGCCCTCTACTGGTGACAACTTTGTTTTTAACCATTTTATTGGTCCGCCCTTCATAACAGATCTAAGCTCATATCCATCGTTGTGAGCTTTGAACTCTTTTACATCATTGAATATTTCATTCCATTTCACTACATCATCCTGGTGCATAATGAATGAGAATGGCCTCCCAATTAGGTCTTCATACCTGTACCCCAGAATATCAAAACAGTTTGGAGATATGTAAGAAACCGCGCCTTCACTGTCAAGAGAATAAATTATTTCTGTCCCTTTTTCAACAAAGGTTCTGTATTTTTCTTCGCTTTGTCTCACTTGCTTTTCCGAATCCTCTATCTTATCAAGCATCTCGTTGATCCCTGCTGCTAGAATATAGATTTCATCCTTTTGATTATTATGTGCCAACCGTTTGTTGTTTTTTCCTTTTTCACCGATACTCAAAACATCCCTGCTCAATTTCATCAATCTTGACAATATGTTTTTTTCCAGGAACACCAGAATAACAACAGAGAAAACTAAAACAACTATAACTAATACGCATAATAAATAAGTTACACTGGTTTTGCCAAACTGAGAGATATCTCTCGGTATTTCTACGCTTAATGCCACCGCTGGCTGACCATAAATGTCTTTCAAAATAGTTTTGCCGCTTATCCAATTATCACTGATAACATTAATCACTACTGAATTTTCTGATGAGGTTGCAGCTGACTGCTTAACATTGCCTTGGTTGCCCTGGCCTACACTTGTCATTGAAATCTTCATGTTAAGTCTTTCAGATAATTCGCTTACCTGATTATTATTTAAAAAACGCCCAAAAATGAGATTTCCATGTACAGGCCCTTTTAAGTCATTTGTTAGAATTGGCTGTGATACTATCATCATTGGACCCTCAGGCAGCATAAATATCCCATTTAATTTAAAATCCGGATCAGTATTGCTGAATACACCGCTTTTTCCCAAAGCCTCTTTCAAATTCGACGAAACAGGTTCAAATTTTGTGCTCTCCAGATCAAGCTTTTCGGCAAATACATACTCACCAGAATCATTTGTGAAAATTATTAGATTCATCTTCAGGTTTGCGAATGCATCCTCAGACAAATTATTTTCAACATAAGTTTCATTTGCATCCTCGGCAAATGCATAAGTGTCATCCCAAGCCCCCCAATCCTGTGCAACAGATGACATTAAGGAAATATCATTGTTGATTTCTTTTGTGACTGTATCCAAGTGTTTAATCACATCTTCACTTTCAATCTTTTCAATGCTTCCCATCATAATTCTGCTTGTTAATGCATATATTGCGATGATCAGTACGGTTAGAAGTACACCAAGAATTATGATTGTTGTTTTTCGTAAAGATTTAAACTTAAACTTTTCACCCATAATTGAATTCCTCCCCTAAATCTTGAATATATAAGTCCTCTTGTTTTTCAGTCTTCACTATATTAGTATGCCATCGATTTCATCCAAAAGGACAAAAACTCATCTTAATATTAAACTGAAATCTTCAAAGTTCTGAACGCTGTTAAACATAAACCCATAACTTGTTAAACTGCATATTTTATTCTCCTTCAAAAAATAGACATCCACCTCATGTGGATGTTTATTTTACTTTATTAACAATCTCCATCTAATCCCCAACAACCTACAGTGTATGTTTTTTTGAGAATCTTCTATCACTTCTTCAAGCCATAGCATTTCATTTTCTAAAATCACAAATATCATCTCTCTCATAAAATTTATTTTCATTTAGTTATTTGTATATATATTCCACATTTTGCCTTGATTTTCCTTTTTTAAATATATAATTTGGTTGATAATTTCATGATGTCAGGAGCGCTAATTAGCCTTATTTAGAATCGTTCATTTACGACGACAGCATCGCTGTTTCAGACGTTAACATCACCATCGTATTCAATGCTGATAAGCCTATTATTACATCTCAAATATTCATTATATCAGGCAGGCGCGATACTCAAAGACTAAACTGCACAAGATTGGCTCTCTTAATCAAACTATCCATATACCATAAATAAGTTCTCGATTATAGTGTCCAAAGTGTCCATTGTTCTTTCAAACCCTTACAAATACATACATCATAGCCAATACATTTCTTTTCCGAAATGTCCAACAAACGTCCATAGCGTCTTGAAAGCATCTACCATAGCGCTTCTTTAGCCTGACATAATTGGTTGGGGCATTTTTTCCTATGAGAGTGTGTTGACTATGCCTTTTTGAGCTTACAAATCATGACCAAAAAAACCGCACTTATATATCATACGGAAAACCGTACCATAAGCAAATGCGGCTTTTACTAAATTTGGATATAAAAACACTCCTCAGCAATAGTGTTGAGGAGTTTGTTTAGGGCTTGATGAACGGTTTCATCCATTCAGCAAGCCCTAACTTAGTTTATCAAGAAACTAATCTGTTCACTTTTTAACTAAAATTCCCGTTTTCACCGGAAAATATGGTTCCGAAAAGAGAACCTTCTTAGCCCTCTCTTCAGAAATTATTATAGCACCACCGATCATATCCACTTTTTCAGAAACAAGTGTGGGTATCAACTCTGAAAAAGGACGAATAACGGTAATTTCCAGATCCATTTCAAGTTTGTGGCATATGCGCTTGGCTAACTCGATATCAAAACCGGTAATTTCTTTATCTCCAACAATAAATGTAAAAGGTCTTTCTAAAGTGCTTGTACCAAGTTTTATTTTCCCATTTTTCCCTGTCAGTTCAATTTTTGGCATTATCCCTACCGTTCCGAATTCTGGAAACCATCTTTTTCTCATCTCTTCAAAAATGCCATTAGCTTTAATCTCAGCTATGGTATCGTCTATTGCTTTTTTCAAATCCCTTCTGTTAAAGTTCACAGCAAATCCGTAATTACTACCTTTTAGTTTATCATCGTTAATAATTATGAATGATTCATCTAAATTTTTTAAAAAGTACCTTAGTATGACATCATCATAAGGAAAAGCATCCACTTCATCATTTTTTAGCGCTATAATACAATCCATTATCGTTTTAAAATATTCGATACGCGCATTAGGCAGTGCGCTTAGAATCCAATCTTCAAATATAAAACCTTCTAGAACAGCAAATGTTGCATTCTCGAGGTCTGAAAGGGATTTTGTATTTATTGATTTTTCTTCAACAATCATGGTACACCTCCTGCATCGTTGATTTTTTTCGTTATGTTTCAATGTATTTAATCAAAATAGATACTTCCTCCTATGAATTCACGCATTATGGAATTGAAAGGAATTTTAGAGGTATCCATAGGCTCACAGAAAGATAGCAGTTTAAGCAGACGCTCCTTTGTCTCAACATATGGGCTGTCATCCTCGATTTTATTCAGGGCCTCAACTGCAAAAGGCCTTAGCGCATTTATTTCATAAAGGAGACTGGAATTGAACATGACGTCAGATTCTTCCTGGAACTTAAACACGTTATTGTATTCACCAAGTCTAACGTTTTCCCACTGCTTCAGCGTTTCCTCTGGATGTGTTCCACGGAATCGATCCCCTCTGACAATTCTTCTTATCATTCTTACTTCAGTGCTCGGTATTCTGTTTGTTAAGTCGATATTTAATTCATAAAGTGCAGTAATGTATACTTTAAACAATACATTTCTGTTAACATTTGTAAACAAAGCAGGATTCAACGCATGGATACCTTCCACAACAAGTATTTCATCTTTACCTACATGCAATTTCCTTGTTTTTGTGGAACGGTGGCCGGTTACAAAATCAAAAATTGGAGTATCTACTGTTTTTCCATCGATCAGATCTGAAAGCTGTTGATTAAGAAATGGAAGATCCAATGCTTCCAGACAATCGAAGTCATAATTGCCCTTTGCATCCAGCGGGGTTTTTTCCCTGTCCACAAAATAATCATCCAAAGAAAGCGTGACCGGATTAAATCCGTTTACGATCAGCTGTGTTGATAATCTTTGAGCGAAGGAGGTCTTGCCGGAAGAAGATGCACCCGAAATGAGAAGAACCCTCAGGATTGTCTTCCGCTGAAGAATCATATCTGCAATATCTGATATTTCCTTCTCATGCAGAGCTTCAGTCATCCCGATAAGTTTTAGGGTTGCTCCACTTGCGATATAGTTGTTGACGTCACGAAGCAGTTCCAATTTAATGTTTTTAAGCCACTTTTGTGTCTTATCATAGGTGGCGGAGAGTTTGTCGGGCGGAATCCAAGTTGCGCTTTCTTTACCAGCTTCTTTAAAGTTTACAATGAATCCGTCTTGGTAAGGAATTATCGTGAAAGGTTCTATTTTTTTCACGCTTGTTTCACAGGGATAAATCATTTTAATATCGTTGCCCTCTACACGGTAATGGTAGTAGCCATCCTCCAGCTTTAAGAACTCGATATTGGGGTCGCTCAAGATCCATTCTTTCAGCTTAAGTTCAATCTGGCGGACTTCTCTCACCGAAATCCCAGTATCCTTAAACCTGCAAAACACTCCTTCCCCTATAGTATAGGCGATTTTTAGAGATTCTTCAGGAAAAAGCTCTTTGATCAATACGATTAACCCGAGTTTGACAGTCTGACGGCTTTGAAGCAGATGTGTTTCTGGCATATCCTCACCTTCTTTCAATTTGCTGCATTTCTTTAACTTCAGATTTTTAATAATAGAATATTCTAACAATAATATAACATTGCTCTCTGAGATATTCCAGACTATTTTTTTCATAAAAAGCATAAATCCGGATCAGGCCTTCTGATGTACAGCTATGTATCAAGTTTATCTATTGGCTAATTATTATTTGGAGGATTCAGGTAATAATGAAAAATGGTTTCGATAAAGCTGAATCGCAGCCACACCTATTAGAACAGCCATTCCAGCCAGCGCTATGATCTGAAGAAAACCAAATTCTCCTTTAAATCCTTCCGGCGAGTTCAAAAATCGGTAAATTCCAAAATATGCCCACGCAACAGGAATCGGGAATGCAGCGTTGCGGATTTTCAATAGCACCAAAATAATCAGGAGAACTGCTACTATAAGGATAATTATTGACCAAATATCATCAGCTATTCCAAAACCGTTCCAGTTCAGCTTAACAAGCGCTGCAGCTATGTTGACTACGGTCGCAATAAATAACCAGCCTGTATAAAGTCCAAAGCTCAAGGGCAACAGCCAGCGCTTCCCCTTTTGAATCTTAACGAGTTTCTGGCAAATCAAGGACAAGGTAATTGCAAATCCTAGAATAAAGATGACTGATAGTTCAATCTGCAGGTAGGAGAATGCAACAATCCACGCAATGTTAAACATGCAGGAAATTCTAAAAAGGACAGTAATCTGATCTAAAGCCCTTTGATAGTAGGAGTCATCCTTCCTTACTATCATGACAATCACAGAAATCAACAACAACGAGTAGATGACACTCCAAATGCTAAAGGTGGCAGGGCTCGGCGTTATAAGGGTTACATACATATCAGAAATCTGTTTTTGCGAGAGCCCATTGATTAACCCTATTGCACCTAGCGTATTGATAGCGAGAGTGACTGCAAAAAACAATCCATTAATCCATGCTTTTTTTGTTCTATCCATAATAATCCTCCTTTTTAATTCCCTGTTTAATTATTTCGTTGATTCTTTGATGAATTCCAAATTCATAAAATTCGAAATATTCACTCATAATAACATTATAGGATGGTATGAGATTGTATTCAACTCTTAAATCATTAAAATGTCATATAAACTCCTCAGACGCTATATTTATAAAGCATGACTTGATTCCTATTTAGCTTGCTTTATATCCAAAACCGTGTTATGCTTAGCAGGAACTTAAATTAGTAGTAAATAGTACCACAATATATATTTTCAATTAGTACTTTATGAATAGAGTATGATGACATCGGAATTTTATTAGTGAATTATTGCAATCAGTTTAAGAAATAAAATTTCGGAGGTACTCATTTATGAATGGTACAGTAAAATGGTTTAATGGAGAAAAAGGATTTGGATTTATTACAGGAGAAGACGGAAACGACTGTTTCGCACACTTTTCACAGATAAATTCAGATGGTTACAAATCACTGGATGAAGGACAGAAGGTTTCTTATGATGTTGTTAAAGGCGCAAAAGGACCTCAGGCAGAAAATATTAGTGTTATTTAATCAATAAATATTTCGCCCCTTGGATAGACTACTATTCGGGGGGTTTTTAGTTGTATGGAAATGTAATATTAGAAAGAGGTGCTTGTTATAAAAATAAAATATGAAACAAAAATCAATGAATCTGAAGTAAAGGGAAATGTCGCATTTGTGAAACTGAGAAAAAAAGATGGCACGACTGTTGATACAAAAATAGATTCCGAAGATCTGGACAGGGTTTTAGAAAAAGGGACGTGGTTCGCGGAATGGAGTAAGGATTTTAACAACTATCTTGTTAAAACGCTCAGCAGCTCTTCTGCCGATGGCAAGAACGCTAAAGAAAAGCAAACTTTGCAGTCATTTATCCTCAATACCAATACCAAAACCCCTATCAGACACATCAATGGTGATACCCTGGATAACAGAAAGAGCAACATAAAGATATATGACCAAAATGCTGTAATCAATGATTATGAAGTTGTGGACGCAGACAGTGTTTATATAATACTTCGAGATAAATATGGCAGAAAAAACGGAAAAACCCTTATCGACAGCGAGGATTTGGACAGGGTAATTAACAGTTTCCATTCCTGGGTTTATTACCTTCACGAAGGTGAACATTATGCTGTGGCAAACACCAAAAACGGCAGGGTCTTTCTGCACAACTTCATAATGAATGCTCCGGAAGGTATGGTAACGAAATATGCGACCCACAACACTATGGACAACAGGAAGTCCAACTTAAAGAACGTGCCTATTGAGAAAGATTCCCAAGAAAAAGCACAGTAAAGCATATAAGAAAACCAGGTTCCCGATCAACAGTCGGGACCTGGTTTTCTCATATTCATCTTTCCACTATTTTTGAAACAATTTCACGATATGCCTTGATATATTCAGCTGTATCCAACCCAACGCAAACACTGTCGAATCCATCAGCCAGATATCCGTTTGCCGCTTCCGGGCTGCCGGTAAATATGAAGCACATCTTTTGGGCTGCTTTGCAGGCGCTTAGGATTCTGGCAATGGCCTCCCTGAACTCAACATCATCGAATTGTGCAGGCTTTCCCATAGCTATGGAGAGGTCATACGGACCAACAAATATTCCATCCACGCCATCAATAGACACTATCTTTTCAATGTTCTCGAGGCAGCCCAAAGTTTCGCATTGAGGTATCAATAGCGTCTCGCGATTACAGGTCTCCATATATTCTGCAATACTGCCGGAAGCATTGGGCGCAAAACCCCATCCGCCATCTCTTGTTGGGCAAAACCCACGTGAACCAACCGGAGCAAATTTTGCGTATTTCACCAATTGCTTTACCTGCTCTGCAGTTTCTACACAAGGCACAATGAGTCCTTGCGCACCCGCATCAAGCATCTTCAAGACGGGGCTTCTTAAAATCTCGTGAATCCTCACGAACGGTGTAAGACCTGAAGCCTGAGCAGCTGCAATGCATCGTTCTGACCCTTCTGTTGCTATTGCACTGTGCTCCATGTCTATTATTACATAGTCCATGTTTGTATACCCGAGACATTCAATTGCAGTGGTGCTTTGCATGTGAGTAAATGTTCCAATAGTTTTTTCGTTCTGTTTGAATTTTTCCAGCACAGAATTTTTCATAAAGACCTCCAAATTATTTATTTTGAAGCTAACGGTTGAAGATTTCCGGATCGGCATAAACTTTGTCCGGTTCAGCCCCCACCCGCATACCTTTGTCCAGTTCCTGGATTTTGATCATATCTTCCCCGCTTATCTCGAAATCGAATATATCTGCGTTTTCCTTTATCCTTGATGGATTTGTTGATTTAGGTATGGTCACAACCCCCATCTGCAGGTCCCACCTGAGAACAATCTGGGATACCGTTTTCTTGTATTTTTTCGCCAGCTCTATTAAAAGGGGAATATCGAACAGCCTGCCTCTCATCAGGGGAGACCATGCTTCCAGCTGTATTCTGCTGTTCTTGCAGAACTCCCTCAATGCGTTTTGAACAAGAAGGGGGTGGAACTCCACCTGGTTTACCATGGGCATTACCTCAGCTTCTGCCATTAACGCCTCCAGATGCCCTTCAGTGAAATTGCTTACTCCTATGGCCCTGACACGACCGTCACTATAAAGCTTTTCAAGGGCCCTCCAGGTTTCATTCATCAGCGGTGTCGGCCAGTGAATAAGATACAGATCCAGGTAATCTGTGCCGAGTTTATTGATTGAGGCTTCAAAGGCTTTCAAAGTTTTCTCATAACCCTGGTCTGTGTTCCAGACCTTGCTGACCAGGAATATCTCTTCCCTTTGCTTTCCGCTTTCCTTTATAGCCTTACCTATCCCTTCTTCGTTGTCATAAAAGGAAGCTGTATCTATATGGCTGTATCCGGCCTTGAGCGCATCCTTTACCGAATCGACAACAGAACACCCGTTTTCGATTTTATATGTGCCAAAGCCGAGCCATGGCATTTTTACTCCGTTACTCAATACCGTGCAACTCCTGATATCCTTCATTTCTATACCCCCTGAAAATTGATGTGTGCCGCTTCTTATATTATAATATATGAATACAATAATTTGCAAAATATGCGTCTGATCTGTAGATTTCTTTGAAAGGAGCTGAAACAGGTGCACTTATATGCGGAAATGTTCGATGCAGTCAGGAGTCTGCTCGAGGAAAGGGGCAGGGTTATAGTTGCCATTGAAGGCAGGTGCGGAAGCGGAAAGACAACACTGGCAGCGCTTATGGCAAAGGAATTCGACTCCAGCATCTTCCATATGGACGACTTCTTTCTTCCTCCTTACATGAGGACGGCAGACAGGCTTGCAGAGCCGGGCGGCAACGTCCACTATGAGCGGTTCCTGTCCGAGGTCATTGAGCCGCTGCTGGAAGGCAGGCAGGTATGCTTCAGGCCCTATGTCTGCTCAAAAGCAATCTTCGGCGGCGAGGTATGCATTGAAAGCAAAAAACTCAGCATCGTGGAGGGCTCCTACAGCCTGCATCCCTGCCTGAGGTACGCTTACGACCTGAAGGTCTTCCTCACCGTGGATCCGGAAACCCAGGAGAAGAGAATTCTCCAGCGGAGCGGCCCTGACAAGCTAAAAGATTTCAAGAGGCTGTGGATCCCTTTGGAAGAGCATTATTTCGGGGAGCTGGATGTGGAAGGCTGCATCGACATGATTGTGGACACAAGCTTCATTGAAAAAAGCAGCTCCTGACCTCATGGTCAGGAGCTGCTTTATATGGAAATTAGCTTAGGAAGAGCTTTATGGACATGTATCCCCGTTTTCCTATACTTCATATCCGGCCATGTACCCGTCGTAGATACCTCTTAAGCCGTTTGTCACTATGAGAGAATCCCCGACAACCCTCACAGGAATGCCTGCCTCCTCCAGCGGAGACTGCAGTACATTATAAGGCCTTGAACCTGCCGCTATAACAACGCTGTCCACTTCCTCAAGGACTATCTCTTTTCCTTTTCTTTCTATAGTGACAGTGTCGCTGCCGATTTTTATAACCTTAGAGCTTGTGTATACCGGAATATCATATTCCTTGATTGCTTTGCGCAGCAGCATTGCAGTCTCCCTTTCACAGCCGTTCAGTATGTCATCGAGCATCTCTACGATTGTTACGCTGTGCCCGTACATTGCCAGATACTCAGCTGTCTCAACGCCTACGGAGCCTCCGCCTGCAACGACTACATTCTTGCCGAGCCTGCAGTTCTGCATCAGCACATCATTTGCCTGGTGAACATTTTCGCCGTCGACTCCGGGAATCGGAGGGATGAAAGGCTTTCCTCCGGTTGCAATAATTACCTCATCGGCGCATAATCCAATAAGCATCTCTTTTGTTGCCTCGGTGTTCAATTTGACAGTGACATTCAAATCCTTAAGCTTTTTAGTCTGCCACTGGACAAAAGTCAGGAATTCAGTTTTTCCAGGAGGAAGCGCAGCAACATGCCATAGCCCCCCCAGCTTATTATCCTTTTCAATCAGAGTGACGTTATGTCCTCGCTCCGCTGCAACTATGGCTGCCTCGCAGCCTGAAACGCCGCCTCCTACAACTATGATATTTTTCGCTTTTCCGACTTTTGTAATTTTCAGTTCATATTCGCGGTCGATCTCAGGATTGACCAGGCAGTGGCAGTTGTTCCCGCGCATATTTTCACCTATGCAGCCTTGTATGCATCCTATGCAGTATCTGATTTCATCCAGCCTGCCTTCCCTCAGCTTATTCGGAAAATCAGGATCGGCCAATGAAGCCCTGCCCATGCCTATGATGTCTGCCTTACCCGCTTCAAGTACGCTGAGCGCCAGGTTCCCTTCATTTATTCTTCCGGCAGTTATAACAGGTATGCTTACAACCTTTTTAATTTCTTCCGAATTGTCTACAAACACCGCATTCTCCATGGAGGATGGTTCGACTATGTTGTATGAATTTGTGAAAATTCCCTGGGAGCAGTCTATGGCATCTACTCCTGCCGCCTCAAGCTTCATGGCGATTACCCGCGTTTCTCCGATTGAAATCCCGCCGGGCATATATTCAACTGTGGAGAGACGAGTCAGGACCGGAAAATCGTCTCCGACCTTTTTTCTGATGTTTGCTACAATTTCTAGCAGGAACCTGCAGCGGTTTTCAAGTGTGCCGCCGTATTCATCTGTACGTTTGTTTGCATACTTTGAAAGGAACTCCGATATCAAATATCCGTGCGCGGCATAAATTTCAACTGCGTCGAATCCCGCCTTTTTCAAATTCAGGGCTGTATCTCCGTACTTCTCGACTATTTCACGGATCTCTTCTACGGACAACTCCCTCGGCCTTTTCTCTCCTTCCACGTCACGATAAGGTGATGGCGCTGCAAGATTTTCATCCGATATCCCTATGAAGGTTTCCCTGCCGGAATGGCTTATCTGTGCAGCTATCTTTCCTCCGGCCGCATGAACACGGTCCGTAAGTTCTCTGTGGCTTTCTAGCAGTTCTTCACTCCATATTCCAAGCATCCTTGGGAAGAATCCAACGTGAGGCGCAATACCAAAGTATTCTGTGATGACAAGCCCCCAGCCTCCTTTTGCTTTTCTTTCGTGATAGGCAATAAACTGTTCCGTGCTAGCGCCTTCGGTCGTGGCCGCCAAAGTAGACATTGCTGGAACTATTAGCCTGTTCTTCAGTTCTAGACTTCCGATTTTGATTGGATCAAATAATTTTTTGTACATGGTTACTCCCCTTTTCGTTTTATTGGCAACGTTTAAATTAGTTAAAGCTTTAACTATCTTAGCTTCATTTTAGCAAGGCAGATCTCTTGTGTATGTCCTTTAAGATACATAAGGAATAAAAAAAATGAATCTGCCGAAGTTAGACAACTTCAACAAATTCATCCGAACAGAGCTTATACAGTTCATTTACGTTTAATAGAATTATCCTGTTTCTTTCGGTTTTTATTATGCCCCTGTCCCTCAGCTCTTTCAAGTACTTGGCTGTGTTTATGCGGTTCATCCCCGCCACTGAAGCCAGCTCATCCTGCCGGAGCTCAATAACGCTGCATTTCCTGTTGCCGGCAATATAGTAGGAGTAAAGGAAATTGCATATCTTAATCAGGCCATTGTCATACAGGGAGCTCGACATATCGCATATCAACAAATTCACCAGTTTGACCATGCCTTCCAGCAGCGAAGTGTTGAATTCATTGTTTTCTTTAGCGATCTTCCCAATATCTGCCTTGCTGAAAACCAGAACTTCAACATCATTCATGCAGGTGAATATCAGGGACTTTTCCAATTGAAATTCCAAGGGATAGTACAGCGGCTGTATTGTGCCTGTGCCATGGAAGGATATGGTTTTCTCATGGCCGCTTCCGTGAAGGACAGAAAGGCGAAGGCTTCCCTTTAAAATATAGTAAATCTTGCCGAAACTGCTATCCACATCGCAGATCACATCCCCCTTGCGATGCGATTCCTTTGTATGCTTTACTTTTCCAAGTATCTGTTCATATTTCCTGAAATCCTCTTCGAAATAATATCTTGGCGTTATCATTCATTATCATACCTATCCATTTAAATTTTGATATTTTTTCATTCTCTTATCAATGAATATTCTATATGCATGGAATTTTTCCTCTATACAGACTCAGCTAAAAATAATTGAGGTTTTCTCAATAATATTATAATGTAGTAATTCCCTGAAACTCCTTGCTTTTTTCCCCATATAAATCTATAATTTTATAATGAATCTTTTTTTGGGAGGAAACGAAATGGCGTACTATTATGATGAACCTTCTCGTACTTTTAGCGAATATTTATTAGTTCCTGGATATTCTTCAACAACATGCGTACCGGCTAATGTAACATTAAAAACACCGGTCGTTAAATTTAAAAAAGGTGAGGAACCTTCTATCACTATGAACATCCCGCTTGTTTCAGCTATAATGCAGTCTGTTTCAGACGACAAAATGGCTGTAGCTCTTGCAAAAGAAGGCGGTATTTCTTTCATCTACGGCTCTCAGACCATCGAGAAGCAGGCAGATATGGTAAGGAAAGTTAAAAAGAGCAAGGCTGGTTTTGTTTCCAGCGATTCAAACATAAGACCGGATCAGACCCTGGCAGACATTCTCGAACTGAAGGAAAAAACCGGACATACAACAGTTGCAGTCACTGAAGACGGAAAACCAAACGGAAAACTGCTCGGTATAGTTACAAGCAGGGATTACCGTATCAGCCGTTTAGATACGAACACAAAGGTCAGCGAGTTCATGACTCCTATCGAAAAAATCATTTACGCTAAAGAGGGCATAAGCCTGAAAGAAGCTAACAATGTGATTTGGGACAATAAGCTCAATGCTCTTCCTGTTATAGACGAAAACCAGAGAATGGTTGGATTTGTATTCAGAAAGGACTATGATTCACACAAGGAAAATCCTCTTGAGCTGCTTGATTCCTCAAAGAGATACGTTGTTGGCGCCGGAATCAATACAAGGGATTTCGCTGAGAGGATCCCCGCACTGGTTGAAGCAGGCGCTGACGTTGTTTGCATCGACTCTTCCGAAGGATTCTCCGAATGGCAGAAGCTTACTATAGAATGGGTTCGCAAAACCTACGGCGACAAAGTCAAAATCGGTGCCGGCAACATAGTGGACAGGGAAGGCTTCAGGTTCCTTGCAGATGCAGGCGCTGACTTCATCAAGATAGGTATCGGCGGAGGCTCCATCTGCATAACGCGTGAAACTAAAGGTATAGGCAGAGGACAGGCTACAGCCGTCATCGAAGTTGCCAAGGCAAGAGATGAGTATTTCGCAGAAACAGGAGTATACATTCCGATCTGCTCCGACGGCGGAATCGTGCACGACTATCACCTGACATTGGCTCTGGCTATGGGCTGCGACTTCTGCATGCTGGGAAGATACTTCTCACGCTTCGACGAAAGCCCAACAAACAAGGTTATGGTCAACGGCAGCTACATGAAAGAGTACTGGGGCGAAGGCTCCGCTAGAGCAAGAAACTGGCAGAGATACGACCTGGGCGGCGCCACTAAGCTTTCATTCGAGGAAGGCGTTGACTCATACGTCCCTTATGCAGGAAGCCTGCATGACAACCTCAGCGTTACACTGAGCAAGATCCGCTCAACCATGTGCAACTGCGGAGCTCTGAGCATTCCTGAAATGCAGCAGAAAGCTAAGCTTACACTGGTTTCTTCTGTAAGCATCGTTGAAGGCGGGGCACACGACGTAGTACTGAAAGATAAAACTATATCACCAGTATAATAAAGAAATGAAAAAGGGTGCTTACTGAGTAAGCACCCTTTTTTTATTATCTCTATTTCACATCTCATCATCGGCATGTCTTTGATAAGTTTATTAAATGCCGTCTTTGAATAATGAATCAACCATAACCAGGCTTCTCCAGCAATATTTCATCGATATGACCTGCTTTCCTCCCGGGGTTGTGATCCTGATTGTATCGTTGAGCTTCACAATGTGTTCCTTTGAGGCCTCCAGTTCAACGCCATCAGATTCTACTTTGCATTGTGAACTGTTTGTAAGAACCAGCGTCTCCTCATCTTTTGCCTTCAGCAATATCTTCCCGGTTTCTGCATAAATCGGGTTTGACTTCAGAAGTGCAAACACCGAGAATGTTCCCTTGAAGTCTCCAAGGTCAAGATATTCAGGCTCGCTTTCGGCACCTGTCTCTTCATCTCTTATGCTGACCAGCATCTGTCCGGCAGGAGCCATATTGTCCCTGTCCCTCTTCCTTTTCAAAAGAAGCCCTGCTGCCAGCAATACAAATAATGCACCCAGCCCCGCCGGCAGTATTGTGGTTAAAAACCACACGTTGACTTTTATTTCACTGACTGCTCTTCCGCCTTTCCCGTCATCAGCTGTTACCGTTACAGTACTCGCTCCCCATTTCCTGCCCTGCATTTCCATGACATTGTCTGCAATTTTTATGTTCACGGCATCAAGTGAAGAAGACGAGACCGTATATGTAAGTTTGTCATTATCCTCGTCGCTGAAATATTTTGACAGGTCCATATTCTTTGCATTTTTGGTCCATAATGTAATGCTGCTGTTCTTCTTCAAAACTGCAGGCACTCTGTTTACAGCTCCTATGTTTTTCGCGGCACTCTCCCTTGTGAAGCCCGTACCCTCTATTTTTGCTGTCAGCGTGTAGCTTTTTTCGTCCGGTATGGCAACATCAGCAACAAAGCCGTTGCCGCTCCTCGCCATCTCTATTTCCTGAACCCCGCCGGTTTCCAGGTTCTTGAAATACAGGACAGCTTTCAGCGTGTCATAGAATTCCTCGTCCTCCAGCTTCTGGCCGTTGCTTTCTATGTATGCGGACACCGCTACCTTGTCGCCCTTATAGATATTCGTCTCCGGATTTATGCCCATCACGGTCTTGAAATCATAATTCGATATCAGGCTGATATCGATCCTTTCGCCGCTGTTCCCCTTGACGCTCAGCGTCCACTCACCCTTAGCCGGCGATACCAGCTTCAGCATCGAATACTTGCTGGACTTGGAATAAACAGCTTTCTCCGAAGGGATGCTCACTTCATTACCCTCAGCATCGGTCAGCTTGAGCTCGACAGGGTTTGCGGAGAGCAGCGTAATGTTGGCTTCAACATTGTTGGAATCAGGGATGTTTATGGCTACTTCCTGGAAATCGCCGTTTCCTGTTATGGTGTTCTGCTGCGCCACCTTGAGCCTGGAGCTTTCAGCATATATCTCCCTGAGGATTTGCGGAAGATCGTTCGCGTTATTTGTTATGAAGTTCTTTCCGTTTGTCTCGCTTGATATCAGCTTGAGCTGATTTTCGTCTACGGTGCCGTCAGCGTTAAGGCCTATGGTGTAGACAGGGAAGTTCTGGGCCTTAGCCTCGTTGATCGCCGCCGCCAGGTCATCCTGTGAGGCTGTCTTGTCACGCTGCGGGTCATTCTTGCCGTCCGAGAGCAGTATTATTATTGGTTTGTGATCCGCATCATGCCCTTCCCTCAGTATAGTGACTCCTCTGTAGAGCCCGAGCCCTATGTCTGTCCAATCCCCCAGCTCAAGGTTGGTCAGCGTATTCTTCAATGCAGTCTTATCCGCTTCCGAGTTCATGTAATTAAGAGGCGCTTCACCCTTGATGTAGCCGGAGTAGGCTACCATTCCGCCTTTATCGCCATTTATGTGGCACAAGTCGATGAACATCTTCATGGCTTCTGCGGTCAGACCCTCGGGATCGCTTGCCTTCATCGATTTGCTTGCATCGACGACGAAAACCACGTCGACCTTTGAAGTGTAATCACCGTTTTCCGCTGCCGCACTGCCGTAACCGATGAATGGACACAGTGAAATTAGAAATATTAGAACAAATATTATTGCCGATCTTCTCTTATTCATTCGACCTAAACTCCTCTATTGTGATTAATAATGTACATATTCTACAAGGCGAACAAAAAACCTTTTAAATAGCAAAATTTCTATATGTGAAATCTCTTCTCCAGCTCACGAAGAACCAGCCTCCTGCGGAAAGCCATAGTCAGTATGAGCATTACCGAACTCAGCCCGAGCGATACTGCTGAAGGGATTACCTGTTCCACTAACCCCAGTGCCAGGAACAGCGCCGGGATCAGTCCCAGCAGAGCTGCAACAAGAAGATAAGGAACGTAATCCCCGGCTTCCAGCTTTACAACCCGAACGGCAATGAACATCGCAATGATGGCAGAGCTGCATATTATCGGCACAAAATAAGTGGTTGACCAGCCTTGCCAGCCGTTTAGGTAATCCCAGTATACACTGATCAGCGACAGCGATACTATCAGGTATACAATGCCCTTGGCTATATTTCGGCGTTTGCGAATGATGATCAGGACGACAAGCCACATGCTCGCTACCCCGAAAACCGCCAGCCTAAGCCTTTCCGTTTCTCCAAGCCACAAGGCTTCTGCAATGAAAGCCAATGCTATTATTCCAAAGGATGCAAGCACGAGGATCTTTATTACCTGTCCTTTGATGAACCGCAGAGGTATGTCCGGAAAAGGGCTTGATCCTTCTGCCGCCTTTCCCTTTCCGCCTCCCAGCTCATCGCTTGTAACCTTATTGGCGGCAACAGTCACGGGAACCCCCGCGTCCGTCAGGCTTCTTGCGAAAGCATCCTGGATGTTGGTTTCAACAAACGGCGATGTAAAGCATACTGCCAGCCTGCCTCCATGGCTGATAGCGCAGAACTGCGGCCTCACCGCAGAAGTCTGCAGATACAGCTGCTGTATATGCTTATCTATGGGTTCCGGGAAAGACACCCTCCCGACATTTGAGATTGCCAGCGTAAGATTCTGGTTGTTGAAATAGTTTATTATCCTTAGAACCAGATCCTTTACAGGCCGTATAATTACGCGGATGAATGGGTTGTACTCGAACGCTATAAGCCTGTTCAGTTTTTCCCCCAGGCTCTCATGGCTCAGCTGCCCTTTCAGCTGCTTGTCGAGCGATTCGCAGATTGAGGCCAGGCTGTCGTCGCCCGCCCCGTACGTATATTCCAGGCGTGTTGTCGCAAAAAAGTTCCTTGCTGATTCTGACGGGTAGAACTGCCTTAGATTTACAGGCACCGATACCGCTATGGTTTGTTCCGGCCGCTTTTTTTGTTTTGTCCTGTAAACCGCATCAATGAAAAGAGCGGTCATATAAACAGTTAAGGATGTATGCTGACCCTTAGCAAGCTGCAGCACCTCCTTAACAGGCATATCCATTTCGATTACATGCGTCCTGTTGTCAGAAGTCTTCTTTCCCCTGACCTTGTAAACTCGCTCAGGCTTATGGCCGGGTTCGTCCACCGCCAGCACATAATATGTAGCCTTTTTCCCGTAGCGTGCCGCCGCAATCCCTGCTTTAGTCACTGTTTTTATTGCCGACTGCGCCGCAACGTTGAAGTTCCTCTGCTTTTCGTTTCTGAAGTGGTGTGCGTAGCTGTCGTCCTCAAGCTGCTGCTTCAGGATATCTATCTCCTCAACTTTCATCCCTTGGAAATCCCCCGGATAGCGCAGCATTACGTACTCAGACAGCAAATCCTCGAAGAACCACAGAGCTCCGGTTCCGTCAGAGAGAGCATGGAAAACTTCCAGATGGATCCTGTTCTGATAGTAGGAAACGCGGAACAGCAGTTCCTTCCTGTCGAAATGGTAAAGCTTGGAGCAGGGCGGCCTGTCATCCAGCGTCACCACCGGATGAAGGTCGCTTTCCTCCAGGTAGTACCAGAAGAATCCGCGGCGCAGGACGCTGTGATAGAGAGCATACTGATCATAGGCTTTGTCCAGCGCCTGCTGCAGCAGTACAGGATCCACCGCCTCCTCCACAGCTGCGCTAAACCTGAAAACCTTTGTATCGACATCAGTCATTGCGGCTAGAAAAATATTTGAAGCATTGTCCAAGCGCACCCATTTTTTCTTTTTCATCGGCTTCACCTCCTAAGCGTTCAAAAAATCATTGATTTCGCGGTATGCCTCAGTTACAGGCTTTACAAATTTCGGGTATGAGATGAATCCATGCGCAACCTCGCTGATCCGGTGAATTCTAACCTTGTTCCCCTCTTTCCTCAGGGCTTCGCCATATGCTTCCCCTTCATCCCGAAGCGGATCAAATTCTGCAGTGATCACTAACGTATCCGGCTGATTGGAAAGATCCGAAGCCATAAGAGGAGAGATGTACCGGCCTTTCCTTTTTCTTAAATCCGGTTCGTACAGCTCCATATATTCCTGTACCTTTTTAGAAGTCAGGCCATAATCATAGCCGTTCGTCCTGACAGATTCAAAGCGCGACTTCTCACTGTGGTCCCAGTAGGTTACGGGATACAGCAATATCTGCTTTTCTGGCACAGCCCTGCCTTCGTCTCTCAGCTTGAGGGACACTACGGCAACCAGATTTGCTCCTGCAGAATCACCTATCAAGGTCAGCTTTGAAACTCTATCAAGCCCCAGCATCTCTTTGTTGGTCAGCAGCACATCGGCAACCCTATAGCAGTCTTCAAGCCCTGCCGGATACGGATGTTCCGGTGCCAGGCGATAATCGACTGAATATACTGCCCTCCCTGTCAATTCCGCCATGTTGATGCAGACATTGGTATAGGTATCGATATCCCCGATGACCCATCCCCCTCCGTGAAAGAAAAGCAGGGCATCGTCATGCAGTCTTACCTTTGGGTAGAAAATCCTGACCGGAATATCGTGGGAGAAATCCTCCGAATATATTTTCCTGTCTAAAATCAGATAGTCTTTTTTCGGCTTGCCGGAAAAAACGTGCTGAAGCTTTCGGACCATCGGGTAGTCCTCTTTCATATCTATTTTTGGTGAAGAAAATGCTTTCAATACAAATTTTATTATTCTGTTCATAATACTAGACCTCTCAAATTACCTTTATTCATCTAGCATGAATTATAGGGCGGCCGGTTGTCAAGACCAAACCTGCAAAGTATTAAAATAATCATGTTAATTGTTTGAAATTTCTGCTAAAATAGTATTCAAATATGGATCTACGAGAACCATAACATGCACTAAGGAGGACATTTTTATGAAGAAGAAAAGGCTGATAACTCTCGGCGCTGCTGCTGCCGTTCTTGTTGTTGCAGGCTTCCTGCTGGTTCAATTCGCCAGGGGCGCAGAACCTGTTGCTGAGAACCGCACCACCTGGCTCACAAGCACATTGATTGCCCACAAGGGAATTCACGACAACGACAAGGGCCTCATCGAGAATTCGATGCCCGCTTTCGCAGAGACGGTGGCGAAGGGTTATGCTATAGAACTGGATGTGCAGCTCACTAAGGACAAGCAGCTGGTGGTCTTCCACGACAAGAAGCTGAAGAGGATGTTTGGAAAGGACGAATATCTCAGCGACCTTACATACCAGGAGCTCTCCCAGCTCAGGCTGGCCAATTCAAGCGAGTCCGTGCCTCTGTTCAGTGATGTCCTGTCTTTTGTAGATGGAAAAGTGCCGATCCTCATTGAAATCAAGAACGAAGGCGAAATCGGCGAACTTGAGAGCATGCTCTATGAGGAGCTGAAAGACTACGACGGACAGTACGCGGTTCAGTCGTTTAACCCTTTCAGCGTTAAATGGTTCAGGGATAATGCCCCTGAAGTACTTCGCGGCCAGCTTTCCGGCAGTTTTATTATTACCGACTACGACGTCGAATACGCGGGAACCACACGCTTGCCTTGGTACAAGCAGTTTCTCCTGTCTAACCTTCTGCTGGATTTCGAAAGCAAGCCAAATTTCATTGCCTATGAAACCGAGAATGTAGACGAATCTGACATGGAAAACCTGAGGAAACTGGATGTCCCTGTATTGGGCTGGGTTATCGACGATGAAGAAGAGTATGAAAGAGTGAAAAGCTATTTTGACAACTTTATCGTCAATACCGTTGAATTGAAATGATGAGCGGCAGTGTGGAGATTGTATTAAAGATCGTCCCCGTTATCCTCCTGATAGCATTGGGAGTGTTTTTTGAAAAAAGAAACTTCATCAGCAAGGAAGCTATAGGCGGTATTAAGAAGATTGTGATGAACTTATCGCTGCCGAGCCTTCTGTTTCTTACATTGCTTAGAAGCGAAATGAAACCTGAATACTTCCTGATATCGTCGGTTGTGTTCGCCGCATGCGCTGCAGGGCTTTCTCTTGGCTTCCTGTTCAAAAGGCTCCAGAGATCGCAAAACCAGTTCTACCCTTCTGTTTTCTCAAGCTTTGTCACGGGCCTTGTAGGTTATTCCCTTTTCATCTCCGCATTTGGTTCTGAGCATCTTTACAAGCTTGCGATACTGGATATCGGGAACCTGCTATTTATTTTCATAGTTCTCATGAACTTTCTGCAGAGGGTAAGCTGCGAATTCAGCGGAATGAAGAAGCTGCGCCTCAAGGACCAGCTTCTGGGCATGTCAAGATCCCCCATACTGATAGCATCATTCCTCGGTATCCTTGCCTCATTGTCAGGTTCGTCCTCCATCATCCAGACTGTTCCCGCAACGTCGGCCCTGATCTCTGTTCTGACGCTTCTGGCGAATTCTGCAGTACCCATGACACTGCTTGTCATAGGTTACGACCTTCATTTCGACCTTCGGAATTTCGTCAAGCCCGCCACAGCTGTAGTCCTGAGGCTGACAATGATGCTTGCCTTCGCTTATATCCTGAACACCTTTGTCCTTGACAGGCTTATGGGCCTTGACCATATGTTCCAGATGGCTTTATACACCATGTTCATCCTTCCGCCTACCTTCATAATACCTGTTTATATACAGGGGGATTGCGAAGAAAAGAGCTTCATCCTGAATTTCTTTTCAATCCACCTCGTTTTTACAATAATCGCATTTGTCATCCTGGTAGCCTTTATGGGATAGAAGAATTTAGGAGAACCTCAACCTGATGAGATTCTCCCAATATTGTTCTATCCCTTCTACTTTATGGCTCTGAATCCTATAAGCTCTACGTCCTGCGCCATGTGGCCGGCCTCCACAGGCTGCTCCTGCATAAGATCTGTTGATAGGTACTTCTTGTTGTCGTCAGCGAACACGGTCACGACAACCGCATCTTTATTTCCGAGAATATCCTGTGCTTGAAGCGCACCAAGGAAATTGGCTCCCGAGGATATCCCCACGCCCATTCCGAATACCCTTGCCAGTTTTCTCGCCATGTTGATGGCGTCGCCGTCGTCGACCATGACTATCTCGTCCAGCTGGTCGAGCTTTATGATTTCAGGGATGAACTCATCCCCGATGCCGGCGATCCTGTGCGGACCGAAAATTCTGCCTCCCGAAGCCATCGTCGGCGAATTTGCGGGATCAAGCGGGAACGCCTTGCAGGCAGGGTAGATTTCCTGAAGCGCCTTCTTGATTCCCATGAGAGTGCCGCCTGTTCCCACTCCTGCCACGATTCCGTCTGGGCTTTGCTTTAGCTCGGCAAGCTGCGCCAGGATTTCCTGTCCGGTGGTCATATAATGCGCTTCGACGTTTTCAGGGTTTGAGAACTGGTGAGGCAGGAACGCCCCTTCCTCGGCACCCATCTTCTCTGCCAGATCTATGGATCCCGTGAAGCCGCCCTCTTCCTTCGATACTGAACGTATCTCAGCCCCGAAGCTCTGGATCATGTTTACCCTCTCCTGGCTCATCCAGTTTGGCATGAATATTGTAACCGGATTGCCCAAATAGGCACCTATCGCTGAGAAGGCGATGCCGGTGTTGCCGCTGGTCGCCTCGGCGATCGGGTCTCCTTTCTTAATCTGCCCTGTTTCGTAGGCATGCCTCATTATATGGTAGGCGATCCTGTCTTTTATGCTCCCTGTATAGTTGTAGTATTCAGCCTTCGCGTAAATCTTCCTTTTCTCCCCCTTGTACTCAAGTGAGATTTCAAGCATCGGAGTTCTGCCGACCATTGCCTCCAGCCCCTCGAACTTTGCATACATTTCCCTGCTCATTGCCATGTTATCCTTACCTCCTAATACCGTCTTGCTTTTAAAATATCGAAATAGTGTTAAAATTCAGTCTACCACAACCATGGTTATCGTGCAAATATTTTCTTCGAAAACACTATTTACTATTGGTAATCAGAGTTGTATAATAACTAATTGTGTTAATAATAATCAGGTAGAGGCGCGGGCTTTAATAGTAGGACGGATGAGCAGAGCACGATGATCCCGTTTGAAAGGAAATTCCGCCGAAGCGTATGGCTAATGCTTTGATGCCATGCAGCTGGGCTTGCACAGAATATGTGCGGGACTGTCACATGTTTGTGGTGAGCTATCATTCGCGGAAAAGTCAATGTGTTTCGTTATACATAGCGATTTTACCCTGGGTGTATGCTCAGGGTATTTTTAATTTAAAAACGGGGGGAAAACAAATGAATTCGACTGAAGGAAATGAACTCAAAAGAGGCCTTACGGCAAGGCATCTAAACATGATCGCGATTGGCGGCGCGATAGGAACAGGCATATTCCTGGCGCTTGGCGCTACAATTAACCAGGCAGGCCCGGGCGGCGCGCTTGTAGCATATCTCAGCATCGGACTTATGGTATATTTTTTAATGACAAGCCTCGGCGAAATGGCCACTTTCATGCCGGTATCCGGTTCCTTTGGAACCTATGCGTCAAAATTCATCGATCCCTCCCTGGGCTTTGCCCTCGGATGGAACTACTGGTACAACTGGGCCATAACTGTAGCTGCAGAGATGGTTGCGGGAGCACTTCTCATGAAGTACTGGTTCCCTGACGTGCCTGCACTGATCTGGAGCGTTCTGTTCCTCGTCATAATCGTCGCTCTTAATGTATTGTCCGCAAAAGCTTACGGCGAATCTGAATTCTGGTTTGCCAGCATCAAGGTAATCACTGTCATCGTATTCCTTGTTATCGGCGTAGCTACCATACTGGGAATCTTCGGAGGCCAGGCAGTAGGCTTCTCAAACTACACAACAGGCGAAGCTCCCTTCGTAGGCGGAGCTAAGTCCATATTCCTTATATTCCTCATAGCCGGCTTCTCCTTCCAGGGAACCGAGCTTGTTGGAATCGCAGCGGGAGAAAGCGAGGATCCGGAAAAAAACATCCCTAAAGCTATAAGCTCCATCTTCTGGAGAATACTGATATTCTACGTGGGAACCATCATAGTGGTCGGGGCCCTTATACCTTACACTGAGGCCGGCGTTATAGAAAGTCCTTTCACAATGGTGTTTGAAAAGGCCGGGATTGCCGGAGCAGCATCCCTTATGAACGCAGTCATCCTGACGTCAGTTCTTTCAGCAGGCAACTCGGGCATGTACGCTTCAACCAGAATGCTTTACGCCCTTGCCAAGGAAGGAAAAGCACCCCAGTGGCTTGCAAAAGTCAACAAGAGAGGAGTTCCGGTCAATTCACTTATGGTGACAACCTTGATCGCTTCGCTCTGCTTCCTTACAGGATTGTATGCCGAGTCTACGGTATACGTCTGGCTTATAGCTGCATCAGGACTTGCCGGCTTCATAACCTGGGTAGGAATAGCAGCCTGCCATTACAGGTTCAGGAAAGCATACCTGGCCCAGGGCAGGGATCTGAGGGATCTCAAATATGTTGCAAAATTCTTTCCTGTTGGGCCTATCATTGCATTTGCTCTATGCGTAATAGTCATTCTGGGCCAGGGCTTCGCATACGTGTCAGACGGCGTGGTTGACTGGGGCGGAATGGTCGCAGCCTATATTGGACTGCCGCTCTTCCTCGGTCTTTGGATATGGTACAAAGTTAAGTACAGGACAAAGGTTATAGACCTCAAGGAAGTCGACCTGGAATACAACGAAAACTGATAATCTGAAAATAAACATTCTTCCTTGCAAATTGTCACAAAAATCTATATAATATGAAGTGCATATTGAAAAAATCAGCGTTGATAAAAGCTGCGATTTATATCTTTCTTCAGAAAGCCGGTGGGTGATGCGAACCGGCGAAAGTTTGGATCTTTCCACTTTTGGAGCTGTTGGTGATGAACCGTAAGGCTGGTAACCTTTATATTACTGTTGTCGAGAGGCTGGTTCTCATGAACCAAGCAATTTGGGTGGCACCGCGGATACATACCTTCCGTCCCATATTATTATATGTGATGGGAGGTTTTTTGCTTTTTTGTTCCAAAATCCAATCGAAATCAATAATTTATTTTACAGGGGGTAAAAAAAATGTTAGATTTAAAATTTGTTAGAGAGAATCCGGATGTTGTCAGGGAAAATGTTAAGAAGAAATTTCAGGACGCCAAGCTTCCGCTAGTTGACGAAGTTCTGGCTCTTGATATCGAAAACAGAAATGCAAAGCAGGAAGCTGACGCGCTGAGGGCCGACAGAAACAAGATCTCCAAGGAGATCGGGGGACTTATGGCTCAGGGCAAGAAAGCCGAAGCTGAAGTACTTAAGGAGAAGGTTACTGCTGAATCCGAGAGGCTCGCTGCGCTTGAAGCAAGGGAGATCGAGCTTGAAGAGAGAGTCAAGGTTATCCTGATGACTCTGCCAAACATAATCGCAGACAGCGTTCCTATAGGAAAAAATGACAGCGAAAATGTTGAAGTGGAAAAATTCGGTGATCCGGTTGTTCCTGAATACGAAGTTCCGTACCACATCGACATAATGGAAATGTTCAAAGGGGTAGACCTCGACAGCGCAAGAAAGGTATCAGGAAGCGGCTTCTACTACCTTATCGGCGACATAGCAAGACTTCACTCATCAATACTCTCATATGCGAGAGACTTCATGATCGACAGGGGTTTCACATATTGCATCCCTCCTTATATGATAAGAAGCGAAGTCGTTACAGGCGTCATGAGCTTTGCTGAAATGGATGCCATGATGTACAAGATCGAAGGAGAAGACCTCTACCTGATAGGAACAAGCGAACACTCAATGATCGGAAAATTCATTGACTCAATACTTCCAAAGGAAGAGCTTCCTGTGGCAATGACAAGCTTCTCGCCTTGCTTCAGAAAAGAAGTGGGAGCCCACGGCATAGAGGAAAGAGGAGTTTACAGAATCCACCAGTTCGAGAAGCAGGAAATGATCGTTGTATGCGAGCCTGAAGACAGCCCAATGTGGTACGACAAACTGTGGCTGAACACAGTCGACTTCTTCCGCACACTCGACATACCTGTAAGGACTCTCGAGTGCTGCTCAGGCGACCTGGCAGACCTCAAGGTTAAATCTGTTGACGTAGAAGCTTGGTCACCAAGGCAGCAGAAATACTTTGAAGTTGGAAGCTGTTCAAACCTCGGAGATGCACAGGCAAGACGACTTAAGATCCGTATAGACGGCGAAAAAGGCAAGTACTTCGCTCACACACTCAACAACACATGCGTTGCTCCTCCTAGAATGCTTATAGCCTTCCTGGAGAACAACCTGACTGCAGAAGGAACTATCAATATTCCGGTTGCATTAAGACCATACATGGGCGGAATGACAGAAATAGTTAGAAAATAATTTTACAGCATAAAGCTGCGCAGGCATGAAGCCCGCGCAGCTTTCTAATTTATTTCCCCTATTGATTTAGCCGCCGATATCTGGTATAAATAAATGTGGAACAATTCAAAAGACAGTTCGTAAGCTTCCTGTCGTTAAACAAAACTAGGCAACTTTTTTTACACTGTGTAAATTCAGGGCGCCTTTTTAGCGCCCTTTTTTATTTGCTATTATGGAGGGAAAAATAAATGTTTATTATCAAATGCGAGGCCGGATTCGACGCTTCACACTATCTGAGCGGCTACGAAGGCAAGTGCGGAAAGATACACGGCCACAGATACAGGCTTATAGTAAAGGTCCAGAGCAAGGAGCTCAAGGAAAGCGGCTCCGACAGAGGCATGGTAGAGGATTTCGGCTATGTCAAAGCCGCGCTTAAGGAGATCAAGGACTTGTTCGACCACAAGATCATAATAGAAGACGACGAGACCGGACGCAGGCTTATAGAGAGCCTCTCTGCTATGCCCGAGATATTCGATTATGTTCTGGTGCCCTACAGGCCCACTGCAGAAGAGATGTCCAGGCACATCTTCAACATGATCAAGGAAAAAGGCATAGCTGTGCACGAGGTTGAGCTTTTCGAAACCCCTACCAACAGCTGCATCTACAGAGAGGACTAAATGATGAGGTACAATATTATAGAGAAATTCCTCTCCATCGACGGGGAGGGCCCGACCGCAGGCGAACTCGCAGCATTCATAAGGTTCGGAGGCTGCAACCTTTCCTGCGTATGGTGCGACACAGCATATTCAATCGGGAATGACGTCACAGGCGAGCAGCTGACAAAAGAGGACATATACAGCTTCGTCAAGGGCACATGCGCCCGCAATGTTACAATAACTGGAGGCGAACCGCTCATACAGGAAGGCGTGGAGGACCTCATCCTCTTCCTGGCGCAGGATCCCGAGCTTTCCATACACATAGAGACCAACGGCTCAGTGCCGATCTATGAATTCAGGAGGATAAGCCCTCTTGCCAACGTCAGCTTCATAGTCGACTACAAGCTGCCGGGCAGCAGGATGGAAGACAGGATGGATCTGAGGAACTTCGAGCTCATCAGCAGCAAGGACGTTTGCAAGTTTGTCATCGGCTCGGCCGAGGATCTGGAAAAGGCCAAGGCAGTGATCGACAGGTACATGCTTGCAGAAAAATGCCTTGTGTACCTGAGCCCCATAACCTCGATGATGGATCCGGTGGAGATAGTTGAATTCATGAAAGAGAACAGGATGAACAGGATAAGGCTGCAGCTGCAGCTGCACAAGATTATCTGGTCTCCTGATACCAAGGGGGTATAGGAAGTGAGAAAAGACAAAGCAATAGTAGTTTTCAGCGGCGGCCAGGACTCAACCACCTGCCTCTTCTGGGCAAAGAATAATTTCAAGGAGGTTGTGGCGGTTTCCTTTGACTACAACCAGAAGCATATAGCCGAGCTGGAATGCGCTAGGAATATTGCCGCGGAGCTTGGCGTCGAGCACCACATCCTCGACATGAAGCTGCTGGCGCAGCTTGCACCCAACGCGCTGACCAGGCCGGACATGGAGATAAGGCAGGGCGGGGAAGGAGCACCTCCCAACACATTCGTGGACGGGAGGAACATGCTTTTCCTCACCTTCGCTGCGGTCCTCGCAAAACAGCTGGATGCCCCGCACATAATAACGGGCGTCTGCGAAACTGACTTCAGCGGATATCCTGACTGCAGGGATATCTTCATAAAATCCCTCAACGTCACCCTGAACCTGGCTATGGATTACCAGTTTGTCATACACACGCCGATAATGTGGATCGACAAAGCTGAAACATGGAAACTGGCAGACGAGCTCGGGGCCCTGGATTTCATAAGGGAGAAGACGCTGACCTGCTACAACGGAATCATCGGCGACGGCTGCGGCGAATGCCCCGCCTGCGTTCTCAGGAAAAGGGGCTTGGACAGCTATCTCAAGTCAAAAAATATTTTATAGGAGAGGTTCACATGAGAGAGGAATTTGAAGGACTATCCCTGCTGGGAAGCCAGGGAACAAAATACAAGACACAGTACGACCCGGGCATACTGGAGGCTTTTGACAACAAGCATCCCGGCAACGACTACTTCGTAAAGTTCAACTGCCCGGAATTCACAAGCCTGTGCCCCATGACGGGCCAGCCTGATTTCGCCACGATATACATAAGCTATATACCTGGCAAGAGGATGGTGGAGAGTAAGTCACTGAAGCTATACCTTTTCAGTTTCAGGAACCACGGCGACTTCCACGAGGACTGCGTGAACATCATAATGAAGGATCTCATAAAGCTCATGGACCCGAAATACATCGAGGTCTGGGGCAAGTTCACGCCGCGCGGCGGCATAAGCATCGACCCGTACTGCAACTACGGGAAACCTGGAACCGTATTCGAGGATATGGCCAGAAACAGGCTGTTCCAGCATGACATGTACCCGGAAAAGGTGGACAACAGATAATGCTTTAGGGCTGCAACTTCATTTTGAAGTGCAGCCCTTTTCATTTATTGGTTACGCAACGTCCCCTCTTTCTGAAGAGTACTTTTCGTATTCCCTTGTATCCATTATGTTTTTGAGTATGTTCACTACGTTCCAAACGTCCTCGAAGCTGTTGTACATGGCTACAGGCGCCAGCCTTATGACGTTAGGGTACCTGAAGTCAGGAACAACCCCGTTGCTTTTTAGCGCAGCATTGATCCTTATGGCATCGTCGTGCTCGAGCGCAACATGGCCGCCCCTTTTTTCCGCTTCTCTCGGGGTCCCTATGCCGAAGCCGTAAGGCACAAGAATATTATCTATGAGCATCATCATATATTCGGTGAGCTTTAGCGACTTTTCCCTGAGGTTCTCCATCCCCGCCTCATGGAACAGTTTAAGCGACCCTTCAAGAGGCGCCATGCTCAGCATGTGGGGCGTCCCCAGCTGCCATGCGCCGGCTGAACATTCAGGTTCAAACTCCTGTACCATATCGAACATTTTTTTCTTTACGAATCCCTGCCAGCCTGCCATTCCGGGTCCTTTCCTGAAGTGTTTGCTGTTTATATATATGCTTGCAGTACCGCCCGGTCCGTTGTTCAGATACTTGTAGTTGCACCAGAAGGCAAAGTCCACATCCCATTTGTCGAACTCGTGCTGGACTGAACCTGCGCTGTGGCAGCAGTCGAAGCCGATCATAATATTTTTTTCGTGCGCAGCTTTGGTGAGCTTCTCCATGTCAAGGAGCTGTCCGCTTCTGTAAAGTACTCCGGGAAGTAGTATGAAAGCGATATCGTCCGCCATAAGGCTTATTATGTGGTCCTCATCCAGCATCCTGCCGTCAGGGCTTTTGATAACGACGAGTTTTTCTTCAGGATCCAGCCCCCTCATCTTAAGATGGCTTTCAACGGCGTATCTGTCTGAAGGGAAGTTCAGTTCGTCAATCATGATCTTGTCCTTGCCTTCCACAGGATTGAAAAAGGTTGCGAGCATGCTGTGAAGATTTACTGTATTTGAGCTGTGAACGATTATCTCCTCAGGCTTTGCTCCGAAAAGCGGAGCCTGCATCTTTCCCATTTCCTCTGCATAGTAGAACCAGGGCTTGGCAGGTTTCTCCCATCCGTTAATCCCGTAGTTCTTCCATTCATCCAGCACCCTCAGAAGGCATGCTTCGGCATCCTTTGAAAGAAGTCCAAGCGAGTTCCCGTCCATGTATATTTCGTCTGCCTTCGGATAGAACCTCTCCCTGTAATCCCTAAGTGTGTCTTCCCCGTCCATTTTTCTTGCGAATTCAAGTGTCAGTTTTTCCATTTCCTTTTCCTCCCCTTTATTTAATTAGCTACCTAAATATTATAATAAATTTTTGTTTAGATGCTCTTCTCCATCTCCTTGAGGGCGGCGATAACCAGTTTCTTCTCTTTCTTTGACATGAAGCCGGTCGTCCTTTCCTCAAAGCTTTCAATTATGACCCACGCATTTTCCTGAAGTTCGGCCCCTTCTTCCGTAAGGTGGATCTTCTTTGTCCTTGCGTCCTCTTCATCCGGCTTCCTGTAGACAAGCTTCTTTTTCTCAAGTATGTCCACTGTGCCGGTAAGCGTAGGCGGCGAAACCGATATAAGCTTCAGTATCTCCTTCTGGGACAGCGGACCCTTCTTCCAAAGGCAGTTGATGACCCTGAACTGGGCGTATGTTATCCCAAGCGCCTCCAGCTCGTCGTTCAAAGCTACCGAGCTCTTCCTTGCTATTTCCTGTACATAATATCCTATATGACTGCTGAATGTATTCTTCTTCATAATTATTTAGCCCCCTAAATATATTCTAACAGGCTTGCTTTAATTGTCAACATATTTCTTTGGTGTTAACAATCCATGAATGCCTAATAATTAGCTTGCTTTATGTGTTCCGGCATGGTATGCTTAGCAAGAACTTAAATGAATAGTAATTGATGCAGCAAAGTATATATTAAGGTATTTCTGATATCGAAATTTTATTTGTGGATTGTTACAAAGAGTTTAAGAAATAAAATTTCGGAGGTACTCATTATGAATGGTACAGTAAAATGGTTTAACGCAGAAAAAGGATTTGGATTTGTTACAGGAGAAGACGGAAACGATGCATTCGCTCACTTCTCACAGATAAATTCAACAGGCTTCAAATCACTTGAAGAAGGTCAGAAGGTTTCTTATGACGTTGTCAAGGGAGCAAAAGGCCCACAGGCAGAAAACATAAGCGTTATCTAATAATGCAAAATTCACCCTCAGACAGGCAGCTGTCTGAGGGTTTTTTTTAGTTTTGAACAACAGCTACTTGTGGTAGAATAAAGTGAACGTATGCAAAGGAGGCTTAATCGTATATGAAACTTATATCATGGAACGTAAACGGACTTAGAGCGGCTGTCCAGAAAGGCTTTCTGGAATACTTCAACAAAGCCGATGCCGATATATTCTGCGTACAGGAGACAAAGCTGCAGGAAGGCCAGCTTAACCTTGAGCTTAAAGGCTACAATCAGTACTGGAATTATGCCGAGAAAAAGGGCTATTCGGGCACTGCGGTCTTTTCCAAGGCAAAGCCCCTTGATGTGGCCTACGGCATAGGCAAGGACGAGCACAACAGGGAAGGCAGGGTCATCACACTGGAGTTCGAAAATTTCTACCTTGTCAACGTGTATACACCCAACTCAAAGGCAGAGCTCGCTAGGCTCGGCTACAGGATGGAGTGGGAGGATGAATTCAGGGAATACCTTATGGGACTCGATTCGAAAAAACCTGTCATACTCTGCGGCGACCTCAATGTGGCACACAGGGAGATAGACCTCAAGAATCCGAAGGCAAACATAAAGAATGCCGGCTTTTCGATGGAAGAGAGAAGCAAGTTCTCTGAATTTCTCGAGAAGGGCTTCATTGATACTTTCAGGCATTTTTATCCCGACAAGGAGGGAGTCTATTCCTGGTGGTCATACAGGTTCAACGCCCGGGCCAACAATGCAGGCTGGAGGATCGACTACTTCTGCATTTCGGAAAGGCTGAAGGATAGGCTCAACAGCGCTGAGATCCACTGCGAAATCATGGGCTCGGACCACTGCCCTGTTGTGCTGGAAATCGATATCTAAGGAACAACACAGAGGCAGCTGCGGAAAATCCCGCAGCTGCCTCTGTTCTTTTGCACAGATTTAAATTGCTTCAGCAGCTTCTTCAGCAGCTGCAGTTGTTTCCTCTTCAAGCAGCTTCACAAGCTTCTTGTCGAATACAAAGAGCATTACTGCCGCTATGAAGAGTATAACCGGTATTACAACGTAAGCAACCATGATCGGATAGTTTGAAGCTATTGCATAAACGTATCCGTAGGATTTGCCTGCTATGAAGGAAGCCAGTATCCAGACGCCCATAAGGACTGAATACATCTTGTTAGGTGCATGCTTGGTTACAAACGAGTTTCCGAGCGGTGAGAAAAGCATCTCGCCAACACTCAGAAGAATGCCGAACAATAAAAGCCAGATTATGCTTGCCTTTGAAGCTGCAACTCCGCCTCTTGAAAGCTCTGCAAACACGAGCATAAGGAAGGACATACCCAGGAAACCCAGGCCCAGGCCCAGTTTCTTGAAAAGGCTCAAATCGCCTTTAGGGCTTCTTGACATCTTGAACCAGAGTGCTGCAAGAACCGGTCCGAGTGCTATACATACAAATGCGTTAAGTGAGTCGAACCATGAAAGAGGAACAGCGAAGCCGCCTACAGCCATATTTATGAATTGTGCGCCGTAATCATAAGCAGCCAGGTAAGTCAGATACCAGAACACCCAGAATACAACCGAGAACAATGATACAAGTACGATTGCAAATACTTTTCTTTTTTCCACTTTTGTCAAAGGTTTGACTTCTGTTTCAACTTTCTTTTCAGTGTGTTTTCCTGCTTTGAAAGGTTTTTTGCCTGCTTCGCCAAGGAATTTCATGCCGAAAAGGAACCATAAGGCATCGATCGCACAGATCAGGCCGCAAAGCTGGAATGCAGGCCTGAAGCCCTGGATATCGCCCACGGCAAAGGTTGACGCAACAAGGATACCAACTGCTGTTGTTCCGATAAACGATCCTATGTTAACGAAAGAATACTGAACTGAAAACGCTGAATCAAGCTGGTTTTCATCTTCAAACAGGGAGCCGTTTATTGCAGAAACGTTTCCTTTAAAAAGGCCTGTTCCTATCGCTACAAGGGCAACCATAACGGTCATGCCTGCGGCGCTCGTTGCCGAACCTCCGAGGAAGTAGCCTCCAGCCATCAGCGCCAGTCCGACAGGCACGCAGTACCTTGCTCCGATGTATCTGTCGGAGATGAATCCTCCAACGATAGGTGCGAGATACGTGAATGCAACCAGATTAGATTGGATAAGTGCAGCCTCAACTTTTGTAAGGCCAAGTCCGCCTGTCACGACAGTAGCGGCAACAAAGACGAAGATAAGGTATTTTGCTGAATAATACGCCATCCTTTCGAACATGAAAGCGACGCAACAAACGTAGAATCCAAAAGGACGTTTGTTCTTTACAACCATTTCACTCATTTTTTTCCCCCTAAATTTTGATTATATTTCTCTTGTATAGTTCTTCAGCCACTCACGTTCTTCTTCTGTGAGGTGTGGGGCTAATTTCTCGTACACAAGCTTATGATAACTGTTCAGATACAGTTTTTCATCACGGTTAAGATCCTCTGCGGCTATTCCGTCCAGGTCGATCGGCGCAAACGTTACAGCGTCAAAGTGCATGAACTGTCCGTTTTCGTTCTCGATCCCTTTTCTCACTATGAGCTCGTTTTCAAGTCTGATCCCGTGGGATCCGGCTATATATATTCCCGGCTCATCGGTAATCACCATGCCCTCCTCCAGGTTGTGCGTTTCGTTCCTGCCTGGCATTATATACCACCTGAAGCCTGCAGGACCTTCATGAATGTTGAGAAGGTACCCGACACCGTGGCCAGTTCCGCACTTGTAATCGAGGTCGAGGCTCCACATCGGCTCCCTGGCCAGTATGTCCAGGTTGTAGCCTTTGCAGCCGTATAGGAACTTCGCACGCGCCAGGTTCATCATGCCTCTTGCTACAGCTGTGAAGTGACGCTTGAGCTCCTGGCTTACTTCTCCTAGAGCTATAGTCCTTGTTATGTCTGTTGTTCCTTCGAAGTAGTTTCCGCCTGTGTCCATCAGGACAAAGTGGCCTTCCTTAAGCTCCGCATCAGATTCCGGAGTGGCTGAATAATGCATCATTGCCGCATGCTCCCTGAAGGCGCATATCGGAGAAAAGCTCTGCCACAGGTACCCTTCCTGCTGCTTCCTGAACTCTTCAAGCTTATCGGAGGCACTGATCTCTGTGATCTTCGCCTTGCCAAGATTCGTTTTGAGCCAGTACATCAGTTTTGTGAAGGCAACACCGTCCTTGATGTGAGCCTGCCCTATATTCGCAAGCTCCACAGGATTCTTGACTGCCTTGAAAAGGATAGCCGGATTTTCTTTTTCTATCTTTTTGGTATGGGCCGGTATGTTTTTGTACAGCGCGTAGTTTATCCTCACAGGATCGATCATCACCGCGTCATCTGACCTGAAGCCCTTTACGTATTCGTAAATATCGTTGTAAGGCAGAAACTCCACACCGTCCCTGGTTAAAGCTTCCTTTACTCCTGCATCAAGCTTGCTGTCTTCAACGAACAGGATCACCTTTTCCATTTCGACAACAGCATAACAGAGCACAAGCGGAGAATACATGACATCATTGCCCCTGATATTTAACAGCCATGCTGTGTCGTCAAGGGTTGTGAGGACGTGGCGGCTGGCACCTGCTTCTTTCATGGCGCCCCTCACCCTGCCCAGCTTTGAAGCTCTGCTTTCCCCTGCGTATCTTTCCTCAAGCAGGAATACAGGCTCAGCTGCAAGCTTCGGTCTGTCCTCCCATACCTTGTCTACCAGGTCATATGCATACTCAACTGCGGCGTTCTTGTGGGCGAGCTGCTTAACGTAACTCTCGCCGTCCTGCAGTGCGATCAGGCGCCCGTCGAATCCGAGTTTTCCATCCTTAGGCATTTCAGCCTCAAGGTATTCCATGACTGTCGGCACACCTGGATTGCCCATCCTGAAGAGCTCGATCCCTGTGCCTTCCAGCTGAAGCTCGGCCTGGATGAAATATCTTCCGTCTGTCCATAAGCCCGCCTTTTCCTTTGTGATGACTGCTGTCCCCGCCGAGCCTGTAAATCCAGTCATAAACGCCCTTGCTTTGAAGTATTCACCTACGTATTCGCTTTGATGGTTGTCTGCTGACGGGATTATGTAAGCATCCATTCCCTTTTCATCCATCAGCGATCTCAGTTTGGAAATTCTTGCTTTTATAGCTTCACTCATGCCAGCACCCCGCTTATTCTACGATGATCAGGTCTTTGTTGTAGTGATTCAGGATTTCGCATCCGTCCTCTGTAACTATGACAAGATCCTCTATACGTACACCTACATCTCCCGGAAGGTATATTCCAGGCTCTATTGAGAATATCTGGCCCGGCTGAACCCTGTCGGTGTTGACGGATGAAACGTCGCCGAAATCATGAACCTCTATCCCTATTGAATGACCCAGCCTGTGGGTGAAGTATTTGCCGTAGCCTTTCTCAGTGATGTAGTCTCTTGCTGCGGCGTCTATGTCGCAGAATCTTACTCCGGCCTTAACCTTCTCTATTCCGCGTTTGTTTGCTTCAAGAACTACATTGTAAACCTCTCTCGCGTGGTCGGACGCTGACTTGTAGAATACTGTCCTCGTCATATCTGAGCAGTATGAATCCTTGCTGCATCCGATGTCTATTACAACGCTGTCGCCTTCCTTGACATTGGAGTTGTCCATCTCGTGATGCGGATCAGCAGCATTTGCCCCGTAGCCGATTATCGGATCGAAGGAATGTCCGTCTGCACCGAGCTCTTCCCAGATGCCTGAAAGCAGCTGTCCCATTTTCTTTTCCGAATGCTTTTCAGGAACAAGCTTTATCATCCTGTCCATAGCCAGGTCGTTGAGCCTTGACGCTTCTCTCATTAGCTCCATTTCTTTTTCGTCCTTGCACATCCTCACCCTGTCGATGATTTCGGAACCGTTTACAAAAGCGCTTGCAGCTTTCAGGTTCATTAGTCCGAGAAGGAACCTTGCCGGCCAGTTCTTGTCTATGCCCATGGGTTTATCCTTTTCAACGTATCCTGCGAGTATTTCGACTGGCTTCTGGGTGTCATTGAACCATACCATCTCTGCTCCCAGATCCTCTGTTATAGGGAACAGCTCATTTATGAACAGCTTGTGTTTGCCGTTGAGGTTCAGGTATAGCGCGAGCATCCTTTCGCCCGGATGAATCCATCTTCCTGTCAGGTAGAATATAGCAGCAGGATCTGACACTATCATCTGAGGCAGTCTCTGCTCTTCCATTATTTTTAAAACCTTGTTCACTCTTTCCTTTATCAAGAAAAATCCCCCCATATGTTAAATTGCGAATCCGAAAATTCAATTTTACGATTTCATATTACCATAATTTATATTGTGTGTACATAATTTATTTAAGTATAGCGGTAATTTTTTTAATATACCTTTAATTTCATCGATGCAAACAATATATATTATAGCAGGACTTAACGCCTCAAGGTTTGAATATCATCTCCCGTTGTGTTATTATTGTGGAGTATACCTTGAATTTATAACCTTTGGAGGGAAATCAGTTAATGATAAATGAAATATCCGATAAGATAAAAGAGCTAAGAAAGGAAAAGGGCCTTACATTGAAGGATCTCAGCGCAAAAACAGGTCTTTCTGTAAGCTTCCTGTCCCAGGTTGAAAACGGCGCCTCATCTTTGGCTATAACTTCCTTGAAAAAGATTGCCGAAGCATTTGATGTGACTATAAATTATTTCTTTGAAGTCCCTCAGGTGCACAATTTCCTCGTGAAGGCGGAAGAAGAGGAGGTTTTCAAGATGGAAGGCACCGATTCCAAGTTTGTCAGGTTAAGCGGCGACTTTCCAAACAGGAAGCTTGAATCGCTGATCACTATAATACCTCCGGAACACAAGCACGGCAGCAATTTCAACCACCCGGGCGAGGAGTTCATCTACGTGCTGGAAGGAGCCCTCATCGTGGAGATAGACGGAACGGAATACCTGGTCAAGGCCGGAGACTCCATACACTACCCTTCAACCTTGAGCCATCAGTGGACAAATCCCCTGAAGCAGGATACAAAAATACTTACGGTGCTGACGCCGTTGATTTTCTAACAACAAAAAAGCTGCGTGAAAACGCAGCTTTTTTTGAACTGTAGCGAAAAGCAGGCTTGGAGATTTACCGACGCCTGCCTATTTTTCCTCAGCCTTGAATATTTTAAAAAGGAACCAGCCTACCACCGCCAGTATCACGCCCATTATCATCATAAGGAAGTTGGAGGAAAACAGCATGCCCAACCCGCTGAGCATCAGGACCAGCCCGCATATTTTTAAAATGATCTCCAAAGCTGCCTTTTCATCCATACAATATCCTCCATCCTCAATAACTGAACATCGTTATAGTATTTCCAATATCTCCACCGAGTATTTTCCGCTCGGGGAATCAACCTCGACGGTTTCGCCTTCCTTCCTGCCTGAAAGCGCTTTTCCCAAATCAGATTCTATGCTTATGAACATTTTCTCGAAATCCACGTCAACGGTGGTGACAAGTGTCACTATTGCCTCTTCATCATCATCCACAAATCTGGTCCTAGCTTTGCTGTTCACGCCCATCGCCGATTTGTCTGCATTCTGGTCTTCAATGACTGTCGCTGTTGAAATCATGGTCATCAGATACTGGATCCTGTTGTCATTCTCCCTGTAGTTTGCGCAGGCTTCTTTATACTCTGCGTTCTCCGACCTGTCGCCATGAGCGGCGGCTTCCATTTTTTCCTTGGCTATCTCCGCCCTCTTCACTGTCAGCCTATATTCCAGCTCTTCCTGCAGCTTTTTTATATTCTCTTCCGTAAGTGCATTATTCATCAAAGAACTCCCCCTGAAAACTATTGAGTATTTGTCACGCATTCATTAAAGTATACAAAAAACCCCGTCACTATTCAACCTAATTATTCAAAAGGGCGGGTGAAACACAGGTCATCCGGTATGCCTGTGTTTTCACCCGCCCTTCAATAATTGCCTAAAAATTTGTAATCGGCGCCCTCCTCTTTCATGCTGTCGGAAATGTTCTTTCCGCTTTCTATCGCATCCTTTTAATCAATGTTGTCCAGGAGCGCCATCGCCGTTACCGCTTCTATGACAGGGACTGCCCTCGTCACGATGCACGGGTCATGCCTCCCGGCAATCTCTATGGTTTCATTCTCCATCTTATCAATATTCACTGTCCTCTGCGGCCTGCCTATTGAAGGAGTAGGCTTAACGGCAACCCTGAAAACCAAAGGCATTCCGTTTGTTATGCCGCCCAGGATGCCGCCGTTGTTGTTAGTGTACATCCTCAGCTTTCCGTCTTCAACATGGCACTCGTCGTTGGCTTCGGAGCCCCTCATGCCGGCTATGGCGAATCCCGCCCCGAATTCCAGCCCTTTCACTCCGGGCACAGAAAAGAGGATGTGCGCCAGGGTACTCTCAAGGGAATCGAAGAACGGTTCGCCTATTCCGGCGGGCAGGTTGACTGCTGCTGCCTCTATGACTCCTCCAACCGAATCCCTGTCCTCCTTTGCATCGAGGATCTCTTTCTGCATGGCCTCCACGGCACCGTCGTCCAGCACGGGAAAGGATTTCTCCCTCAGAGAGCGCAGCGTCTCCTGATCTATGCCGGTCAGGCTGAAACCCCTGTCCTCGATGCTGCCTATGCTCCTGATGTGGCTTCCTATAAGGATGCCTTTAGCCTCCAGTATCTGTCTGCATACGGCGCCTGCAAAGACCAGAGGCGCTGTAAGCCTTCCCGAGAAATGCCCGCCTCCCCTGTAATCGTTGAAGGCCCTATACTTCACATGGCCTGTGTAATCCGCATGGGACGGCCTCATGAGCGCCTTGGTCTTCTCGTAGTCCCCGGAGCGCTGGTCGCTGTTCCTTATAATTGCGCAGAGAGGCGTCCCCGTGGTCCTGCCGTTGAACAGCCCGCTTAGTATCTCAAAGCTGTCCCCCTCCTGCCTTTGCGTCGACAGATCGCTTTTCCCCGGAGCCCTCCTGTCCATTTCCCTCCTGATGTAGTCCAGGTCTAGCCCTATGCCAGGCTTCAGTCCGTCAATGGTTATCCCTATCGCTTTTCCGTGGGATTCCCCGAATATGGAAAATTTAATGTTACTGCCCCATGTTCCGCTCATCCAATACACCTCCCAGCATTTTAAAATGGTTCCAAAATTCCGGATACGATTTCCTTACGCTTGAGGAATCCTCTATAACGAGCGGCTCGCTGCATCTAATGGATGCTGCAGCAAGCGACATTGCGATCCTGTGGTCGCCCCAGCTTCTGGTTGTACCGCCCCTCAGCTGATCCTTTCCTCTTATTATCAGCCCGTCTTCCTTCTCCTCTATGTCCGCCCCGATTTTGTTAAGCTCAGTGCAAATGGCCTTGAGCCTGTCGCATTCCTTTATCCTGAGCCTGGCCGCATTCACTATCTCTGTTGTACCCTCGCTGAGCGATGCCAGGACTGTCACTGCAGGAACAAGATCCGGACATTCTGAAGCGTCGAAGATTATGCCCTTTGTCTTTGAAGGCAAAGCCCTGACCGAATCGCCCTTTATGTCGATGCTTCCTCCCATCTGCCGGATGATATCAAGAATCGCCTTGTCCCCCTGCAGAGAGGAGAGATCAAGTCCAAGGCATTCCACATCTGCACCCAGGCATCCGGCCACAAGCCAGAATGCAGCCTGCGAGAAATCGCCTTCAACACTGCAGTCTACAGGCGAATATCTCTGGTTCCCCTTTATGAGGAATTCCCTGTAGCCCAGATTGTCCACATTTACGGAGAATCTTTTCAACATATCCACAGTAAGGTCCACGTAAGCCTTGGATTCCAGCTCCGATGTTATGGTTATTTTGGAGTCCCCCTCCAGAAGAGGGAGGGCAAACAGCAGACCGCTTATGAACTGCGAGCTGACATCGCCCCTGATCCTGTATTCGCCAGGAGCGAGCTTTCCCTCGACGGTCAGAGGCAGCCTTCCATCTCTGGTTTCATACCTCACATGTTTCTCATCGAAAATCTTGAAATAAGGTCCGAGCGGCCTGTTGACCAGCTCACCTCTCCCGCTGAACACCACCCTCTTTCCGGTAAGGGCGGCGATGGGTATAAGGAACCTGAGCGTGGAACCCGATTCAAAGCAGTCTACTCTTTCGTCTGTAACATCGAGTTTGCCGGCTCCCGATATTTTCAGGGAGAAGTCTCCCTTCTCCGCATGGACACCGAAACTTTTCATTGCACCTATAGTTGCATCTATGTCCTGCGAGAAATTGATATTGCCAATGATGCTTACCCCCCGAGAAAGCCCCGCACAGATTACCGCCCTGTGGGAGATGCTCTTCGAGGACGGTATCCTGACGCAGCCTCTCAGCTTTGAAGATATTATAGTCACTTTATCCAAATGTTACACCCCTTATGCCATATTTTTTTTATTCCTTGAAGCGCTTGCGAACAGATCGTTCAAGGCTTCCTTGTCTTCCGAGACCAGTGCTTGCTTTATCCTCCCCATGCTCTCTTCGAACCTTTCGATTTCCTCCAGCAGATTTTCAGAGTTAAGCGTGAAAAGCTGGGACCACAGAGTGGAATTGATCGAGGCTACCCTCGTTGCATCCTTGAAGCTCCCACCAGTGAAAAGGCCCAGGTCGTTTGACCATGTGCACGAATTCATGAGCGATACTGCTATGGCGTGGGGGAGATGGCTCGTCAGGGATACTACCCTGTCGTGCTCCTCAGGGCTTATGGAGACCACATTCCTGCAGCCGATTGCCACTGCCATCCTCTCAACAAGCTCCACATTCTCCTTCCTGTTGGTTTCTACAGGGGTGACAATGTAGTTTGCTCCCTTGAAGAGGTCCTTGTCCGCCGCCTTCAGCCCTTTCTTCTCCTTTCCCGCCATTGGATGACCGCCTACGAAATCCACATTTTCTGGCAAGAATTCGCCAACCTGGTCGATTATTCCTCTTTTTATGCCGCAGGTATCGGTTATCACAGCGCCGTCCTTGAAGAATCCCGAATTTTCCTTTAGGAATTCCAGCATCTCTCTCGGATAAAGAGCTAGTATTACCAGGTCTGCATCGCCAAGCATATCAGCGGCGGCAGTGCCCCCCCTGTCTATTATCCCTGCTTCCAACGCCTCCCTGACAACAGCCGGATCCCTGTCTATGCCGCATATCGACTGTGGATTAAGATCCCTCAGCGCCTTGGCATAGGATCCGCCGATAAGCCCCAATCCAACAACTGCTATATTCAAGTTAAAACCGCTAAAACCTGCATCATCCATCTTAATCACCTTTCCCCAAAATCTAATATTTTGCTTAAAAAAAATAAGGCTCAAATGAGCCTTATAGCATAACGAAATTTAAAGGTTGCTGCAGAGACAGAATTTACTGCCCGGAGTAAGACCTTTGTATAACGTATTGAACTCATCCAAAAGTGAAGCACATGTTTTTTTGCAATACCAATAGCCAGCGCTAAAATAATAATAGCCCAGGCTAAAAAAGTAATAAAAAAACACTTTGCTTATTCCCTTTCCGATGATGTTTTCCATTGTTCTTCCTCCAGATACCGCAAATTTGTATTAGTGTAATTATAACATTTGAATATTTTCTGTCAACTCTAACTTTTTAATTTTCTGAACAATCCATCAATAGAGCCTTGAGTCAGTTTGCCTTCAGATCATTGTAGATGCCCTCAATCATATCGTCGCTGAACTTCTGTCCGTGGAAGATTTCCTGGGCTGCCGCAGCCTGACCCACCAGCATGAAGAGGCCGTTTGCGGCAGTAAGCCCCGCTTCCCTTGCATGCTTGAGGAACAGCGTCTCTATAGGGTTGTATATGAGGTCAACGGCCGTTGAGAATTTTTCGACAACCTCCCTGCTTACAGGTGATATGTCGGTCACAGGGTGCATGCCGCAAGGAGTGCAGTTTATTATCATGTCCTTTTTCCCCATAGACTCCAGCTCGCTGTAGGAGATTATCCTGTGCCCGCTGATTTTCTTTGCTGCATTCCCGGGCTCCCTGCTGACGAATGTGACCTCGCTTATGCCGTTGTCCTGAAGGTATTCTACTACAGCCTTTGCTGCGCCGCCAGGCCCGAGTATGACAGCAGTTTTCCCTGCAACCTCTATTCCTGCCCTTTTCAGGGTGAGCCCGAAGCCGTAGTAGTCGGTGTTGTAGCCTACAAGCCCTTCCTCTGTGAAGGCGATTGTGTTTATGGCCCCGATCCTTTCGGCCTCAGGTGCTATCTTGTCCAGGAATTTCATTATTTCTATCTTGTAAGGGATGGTGACGTTGACACCCCTGCAGCCCATAGCCTTCATGCCTGCAACTGCAGTTGCCAGGTCCTCCCTCTTTATTTCAAAAAGGCTGTAGGTTGAATTCTCGTTCAATCTTTCGAATACACCTCCGTGTATCTTCGGCGAGAGGCTGTGTCCCAGCTTTTCTCCGATTAGTCCGTAAAAATTGCTCATTATTGCTATCTCTCCTATTCATTCCTCTTTATATGAACCGCCCGATTTCCGTCTGGTCGATCTTTTCTATGAATGCGTCTCCCGCCCTTCTGAGAAGGACCAGGCTGATGCTGCCGCCGCTGCTCTTCTTGTCCAGAAGCATGGTTTCCTCCAAGGCTGCCCTGTCCATCTCAGGAGGCTGGATCGGCAGGCCGAACTTACCCAGAAGCTTCTCGAGATATGCTGCGGTTCCATTTTCGGTGATGCCCATCTTCTCGCTGGCCCTTGTTATGTGGGCCATTCCTATAGACACGGCTTCCCCGTGGGTGTACTTCTCGTAACCGAAATATTTTTCCACGGCATGCCCGAAGGTGTGCCCGAAGTTCAGGAGCATCCTGCAGCCTAAATCCTTCTCGTCCTTCTCCACCAGCTCTTTTTTTATGCTGCAGCACCTGAATATAACGCTGTCGATTTTCCTGAGCAGGTCATCGTCATCCCTGCAGCCCTCCAGCTCTTGAAGCAGGGCCTTGTCCTTTATGAATCCGTATTTTATGACCTCGGCGAGTCCGTCGTGGAGATGCCTTCTGTCCAGCGTCTTAAGTAGCTCCCTGTCTATGAATACGGCCTTAGGCTGGTAGAAGCTTCCCACCAGGTTTTTTCCCCAGGGAAGATCCACTGCAACCTTGCCGCCTATGCTGCTGTCCACTTGGGCAAGCAGCGTGGTCGGCACCTGTATGTAGGGAATCCCCCTCAGGTATGTGGCTGCGGCGAAGCCCCCCAGGTCTCCCACAACCCCGCCCCCGAAGGTCAGGATCAGATCTTCCCTAGTCAGCTTCATATCGGAGAGCTTTCCGTAAACCTCCTTCAGGGTCTCAAGGGATTTGCTGGCTTCACCCGGTCTCACGGATATGACTGCCTTTCCGATGCCCTGGTTGGATATGTCCTCCTCGAGCCATCTTCCGTAGAGCCCTCCCACATTGTCGTCTGTGATTATTGCTACACGCCTGCAGGAACGGTGGTTCTCAGAGATATACCGTCCTATGCCTGACAGGCATCCGCGTTCTATGAATATGCTGTAGCTGTTCTCGCCGAGTTCCATTCCAAGCCGTCTCATCATATCACCCTCTTTTCGAAGCAGGCTATGGAAGAAAGATCCTCCATGAGATTCCTGAACCGCTTTGGTTTGATCGACTGCGGCCCGTCGCACTTTGCATTTTCCGGATCGTCGTGCACTTCTATCATGAGGCCATCAGCCCCCACTGCTATTGCGGCCTTTGAAAGAGGCTCGACCATCCACCAGTGGCCTGCCGCATGGCTGGGATCCACTATAACCGGAAGGTGGCTCATCCTCTTTATCGCTGGGATAGCACTCAGGTCCAGGGTGTTTCTTGTATAGGTTTCGAAGGTCCTTATGCCTCTTTCGCAGAGTATAACATTTTCGTTGCCTCCTGCCATGATGTACTCAGCCGACATAAGCAGCTCCTCAATGGTTGCGGAAAATCCCCTCTTCAGAAGGATAGGCGTTTTTGTCCTTCCAAGCTGCTTAAGCATTTCGAAGTTCTGCATGTTCCTGGCTCCAACCTGTATGATGTCTACGTTCTCGACGAATTCGTCCAGAGTATCGGTCGACATTATCTCGGTAACTATAGGAAGCCCGGTTTCCTGCCTTGCAATCTTAAGAAGTTCAAGTCCATGCAGCTTCAGCCCCTGGAAGCTGTACGGGGAAGTCCTCGGTTTGAACGCCCCTCCCCTCAGGAAGCCCGCTCCGCCCTCTTTCACTTTTCTTGCGATGTCAACTATCTGCTCTTCGCTCTCAACGGAGCATGGTCCGGCTATTACCGCCAGCTTGGCTCCGCCAATTGTTTCGTTCTTGACTCTTATCACTGTGCCGTCAGGCTTGAACATCCTGTTTGCGAGCTTATAGGGCTCCTGTACCTCTTTAATTTCCTCTATGCAGCCTGATGAGTTCAATTTTTCCAGCACTGAATTTTTACCTATCAGCCCCAGAATGCATCTGCCGTCTTCAGAGCTCTCGCGCACTATGCATCCGTCTTTTTCCAGCGCAAGTTTCAATTCTTCGATTTTACATCTCGATGTTCCTGATTTTAATACAGCTAGCATGGCTTTACCTCCTTCTTCGATTATTGATTGAATTTTTATAAAAAAAATAAGGCTCAGAATGAGCCTTAAACTTTACAGAAATATTTTCTCAATGCAGATTCAGACTGCACGCTGAAAAATACCTGGGCCTAATACACTCATCGAAAAGAGAATTATACATTTTTTTGCAGAACCAATAGCCGGCGCTAAAAAAGTAATAGCCCAGGCTGTAAAAATAATTAAAAAATGTGCAGCTGATTCTCCTAGCAATGATATTTTCCATCATCCAGTCCTCCTTTCGCATGAGATACTAATTGTCATTATAATTCAGACGTCAAATTTATGTCCAATTCCTGTTTTAATGGCTAATCAGGGCCATCCATAGATGCAGTCTATGGATTCCTGCTACGTTTTCTATGGATCCCTTTGTGTTAAAGCATATCCTATGTGCATTTTTCTATGATCGTATCTACCACGTCCTCGATTTCCCTGTCATTCATCACATGAAAATCGCAGCAATTTTTGTAAATTTCATATCTCTCGTCATAAAGATCGTATAGCTGCTGAATCCCGTCGTTAAGCAAAGGCCTTGTTGATATCTCAACATCCCCTTCAATATTCGCCAGGGGCCTGTCAATAAAAACTATGATTCCCTGCTTTTTCAGTTCATCTATGTTTTCCTTTCTTTTTACAACTCCGCCGCCTGTGGCGATTATGGCTGAATTTTCCATGCTCAGCTTTCTTACTGCCATGCTTTCAACATCTCTGAAATTGCATTCGCTCAATGCGAAAAGCTCCGGGATTGTCTTGCCGCTTTCTTCGACAATGAACTCATCCATATCCACAAACTTACGTTTTAGTCTTTCATGCAGCATTTTACCAATGGTTGTCTTTCCTGCGCCTGGCATCCCTATTAAAACTATATTCTTACTCATTAGCAAATCTCCATCCTAATTAAATGTCGACTTTCACTTTGTTGTACAATTCCTCGATAAACTCATCACTGAATTTGATTTCCTGCCAAATTTCCTGTGCGGCTGCAGCCTGTGCTACAAGCATATATAGGCCGTTGGCGGTTTTTAGTCCTGCCTCCCTGGAATGCTTTAGGAACAATGTCTCTATCGGATTGTATATCAGGTCAACAGCTGTCGAGAATTTGGATACAGCCTCCTTGTCTACAGGCGATATGTCCATGTTGGGATACATTCCGCAAGGTGTTGAATTTATGATTATGTCCTTGTTCACCAGGCCTTTCAGCTCTTCATACGCAATTATCGTCTGGCCCTTTATTCTCGACTCAGCCTCCTTAGGATCACGGCTTACAAAGATAACTTCACTTATTCCTTTGTCGAGAAGGTAGACAAGCACAGCCTTTGCTGCTCCCCCTGTCCCCAGTATCACTGCCTTTTTGCCAGCCACATCTATGCCTGCCCTCTTCAGTGTGAAGCCAAAACCAAAGTAGTCAGTATTATGGCCTGTAAGCCCTTCTTTGCTGAAAGCTACTGTGTTCACAGCGCCGATTTTTTGTGCCTCATAAGAAATCTCGTCAATGCAATCCATGATTTCTATCTTATAAGGTATTGTAACATTTACCCCTCTGCAGCCCATGGCCTTCATGCCTTCTACCGCAGTCTTTAGATTTCCCCTTTTTATCTCAAACAGGCTGTAGGTTGCATCTATTTTCAGTATGTCAAAAATGCATCCATGTATCTTCGGTGAAAGGCTGTGTCCCAGCTTTTCACCGATTAATCCATAAAAATTACTCATTCTACCCGCTCCTCTTAATAATTTCCTAAAAATTTGTAGTTAACTCCCTCTCCCTTTATGTCATTGAATATGTTCTGTGTTTTCTGGTCCAGCATGTTTCCCTGAAAATCAATATAAAAGGAATACTCCCATGGTTTTCCAGCTATGGGTCTCGACTCTATCTTTAATAGATTGGAGTCATTATCCGCAAAATGTTTTAGGACATTATAAAGCGCTCCAACTTTATGCGGCAGTGTTGCCACTATCGATATTTTATCGCAGTTTTCGCTAAGCTCCATATCGCGGCCAATGATTATGAATCTGGTAAAATTCTTGCTGCTGTCATTTATATTTTCCTTTAGAATATCCAGGCCGTATATTTCCGCAGCTTTCCTGCTGGCCACACAAGCCTTGCTTCTTAAATTTTCACTACTTATATATTGCGCGCTCCTTGCTGTATTGTGGTAAGGTATCAGCTTCCATTCGGGATGCTTGTCGAAGTACTCCTTTGACTGCATGAATCCCTGGATGTGGGAGTATACCTCCTCTATTTCGGATATATCTGCGCCCCTTAGTCCAAGAAGGTTTTGATCCACCTTGATGCACTTTTCACCTACAATATAAAATCCATACTCTCCTAGCAGGTCATACACCTCAGAAATACCGCCGGTGGATGAATTTTCCACAGGAAGAATCCCGTATTTTATCTCGGCCATACCCAGAGCATTGAAAACATCCCTGAAACACTGGAAACTGACAGCATCTGCTGCTTCGCCAAAGTATTCGGTTAAGGCCTGGTGGCTGAAGGAACCTTCAACGCCCTGAAATCCAACCCTGTACCTGTAGTCTGAATCATCCATTCTATCACACCCTCATTCCATATTATCCGGAACCGCCCTTTTTACGATGCAGGGTTCGTGCCTCCCGGTTTGATTTCAAAAGTATTAATCTTCATACCATCTTTCTTTTATTCGTTGAAGCACTGATGAAAATGTCATCCAAAGCTTCCTTGTCCCGGTCGCGCAGGGCTGATTTTATCCTGCTGATGCTATCTTCGAATTTTTCGATAACTTCAAGCAGATTTTCCGAGTTCATTAAAAGAAGCTGCGACCAAAGCGTTGAATTTATTTCCGCCACCCTGGTTGCATCACTAAAGCTTCCTCCCGCAAACAAACCTATATTGGTTTCTGATAGACAGGAGTTAACGAGTGCTAAAGCTATGACATGCGGCAGTTGGCTTGTTAATGATATTACCCTGTCATGCTCCTCCGGGGTTATTGATACCACGTTTTTGCAGCCTATAGCCACTGCCATGTTCTCTACCAGCTTCACGTTTTCCTTCCTGTTTCTAGCAATCGGAGTCAAAATGTAATTGGTTCCTTTGAATAGATTCTTGTCTGACGCCCTTAGCCCCTTTTTCTCCTTACCGGCCATCGGATGACCGCCTATAAAGTCCACGTGCTCAGGCAGGAAATCGCATACCTTTTCAATGACATCTTTTTTTACGCCGCAGCTATCAGTAACAACCGCTCCTTTCTTCAAGAAGCGAACATTCTTCTTAAGAAATTCCACTGACTCTTTTGGGTACAGTGCCATAATGACAAGATTCGCATCCTTTAATGCCTCGCTGCCGCTTGTGCTTCCGCTGTCTATTACCCCGCTGCTTAAAGCTTCGCCTATTACGCCGGGATCCTTATCGATACCGATTATCGACTTGGGATTCAGCTCCCTTAGTGCCATTGCATAGGAGCCTCCAATTAAGCCAAGTCCTACTATTGCTATATTTATTCCAAAATCGCTGAAATCCGCACCAGCCATTTTACAATTCCCTATTCACAGCAGCAGCAATGGGCTCAAGATCCGCCATTAGTGTTTTGAATCTTTTCGGCGTAAGCGACTGCTGGCCGTCGCACTTTGCATTTTCCGGATCATTGTGAACCTCGATCATGAGTCCGTCAGCTCCTACGGCTATTGCAGCCTTTGAAAGCGGCTCTACCATCCACCACATTCCTGCAGCATGGCTTGGATCGACAATAATCGGAAGATGGCTCAGCCTCTTTATTGCCGGTATAGCGCTTAAATCCAATGTGTTTCTTGTGTAGGTTTCAAATGTTCTTACACCTCTCTCACATAGTATTACATTTTCATTGCCTTCTGACATAAGGTACTCAGCTGACATTATCAATTCTTCAATGGTAGCTGATAAACCCCTCTTCAGAAGAATTGGTGTTCTTGTTTTTCCCAGCTCCTTCAGAAGCTCAAAGTTATGCATGTTCCTCGCTCCAACCTGTATGACATCAACGTTCTGGACAAACAGATCAATCATATCTGCTGACATAATTTCAGTTACTATCGGGAGCCCTGTTTCCTGTCTTGCGATTTTGAGCAGTTCAAGCCCATGCTTCTTTAATCCCTGAAAGCTGTAAGGTGATGTTCTCGGCTTGAAAGCTCCTCCCCTTAAAAATCCCGCTCCGCTTTCCTTTACGGATCTTGCGATTTCCACAATCTGTTCTTCACTTTCCACTGAACAAGGTCCTGCAATCACTGCAAGCTTCTTGCCCCCGATGATTTCGTCCTTGACCCTTATTACGGTTTCACTCGGATGGAACAACCTGTTTGCAAGCTTGTAAGGCTGCTGCACCTTCGTTACTCTTTCTACATGTTTATTTGCTTCAATTTTGCTGGGATCAATTCTTGTGGTATCTCCCACGAGCCCTAATATGCATTGGTTTTCGCCTTTTAATAAACTCACTTTACAGCCTTCCCTCTCGATTTTGTTTTTTAATTTATCTACTTCTTCAATTGTCGTACCGGGCCTCATTATTACTATCATAAATAAACCTCCCTAATTTTTTTAAGTGAATATAAACAATTCTTTTGCATGTTATAAAGAGTTAAAAAAAAATAAGGCTCTAATGAGCCTTATCACAAATAAAATTTACGCATTATGCCAGCAGGGATTTCCCGCCAGTTATAAACTTTAATTTATTAAACTCATCGTAAAGTGGAATATATATTTTTTTGCAGAAGAAATAACCAGCGCTAAAATAAAGATAGCCCCAGCTAAAATAAAAATATACTTTTCCGCTTATTCCCTTTCCAATGATGTTCTCCATAACAGGAACCTCCAATAAATTAAATTTGTATTAGTTCTCATTATATCAGCATATTTATTAATGTCAACCTGATTTTTTTGAATATTTCTTAAATTTGACACAACAATTTTATCAAATCTCGAATATTCCAACAGAAGAATTATCATGGATTGTTATTTTTTGCAATATTTGCGTATTCTTGTGAATTGCGGATAATTTGAAAGAAAGTGATTCAGGTGCAGGATGCGCCCGCATCAGCCCGTCGCCCTCAGCCTGTTGACGGGAACGCCATATGGTGTTATCATGTTATTGTTAATTAAATACTTATCTTCAGGGCAGGGTGTGATTCCCTACCGGCGGTAAAGCCCGCGAGCCGAAAGGCTGATTCGGTTGGATTCCGAAGCCGACAGTATAGTCTGGATGAAAGAAGATTTAGAACGTTTAACATGGACGTTGGATTTCATGCCCTGGGAATATATTCTCAGGGCATTTATTTTTTTACAGGACGGGGTGATAGGTTTGGATATAGATATGATGAGGAGAGCCCTTAAGCTTGCCGAAAAAGGAACCGGGTACACAAACCCCAATCCGCTGGTTGGTGCAGTCATAGTTAGGGACGGGCGAATAATCGGCGAAGGCTGGCACAGGCTTTACGGCAGCGACCACGCGGAGGTGGACGCCTTCAAGAACGCCACCGAAGACGTGCGCGGAGCAGACATGTACGTGACTCTGGAGCCCTGCTCGCACTACGGCAAGACACCACCCTGCGCCAGGGCAATCGTAGAAAAAGGCATCGGCAGGGTCTTCATAGGCCTGACAGACCCCAACCCGCTGGTCTCAGGACGAGGGATACAGATACTCAGGGATAACGGCATCCATGTCGAATCCGGGTTTCTGGAGGAAGAAGGCAGAAGGCTGAACGAGATTTTCCTTAAATACATCACCACAGAGCTCCCCTTCTGCATAATGAAAACGGCCATGACCCTGGACGGCAAGATAGCAACCGCCACCGGGGACTCAAAGTGGATAACCGGAGAGCTTTCCAGGAAGCATGTACACGAGCTGAGGCACAAGGTAGCGGGGATAATGGCAGGCATTGGCACCGTATTGGCTGACGACCCGATGCTTACAACGAGGCTGGAGGGAAGGGAAGGCAAGGATCCCGTAAGGATCGTTATCGACAGCAGCGCGCGCATACCCCTCGAGTCAAGGCTCCTGAACCTTGACTCGGAAGCGGGCACCATAATAGCCGCAACAGAGAAGGCGGACAAGGATAAGCTCAGGGCACTGGAAGCCAAGGGGGCCGAGGTAATAATCACCCCCCTGAAGGACAACGGCGTCGACCTGAACTGTCTGATGCGCGAGCTGGGAAAAAGGAAAATAGACAGCGTACTCCTGGAAGGCGGCGGAAGGGTCAACTATGCGGCCCTTAAAAGCGGCATAGTCGACAAGGTGAACGCCTTCATAGCGCCAAAGATAATCGGCGGCGAATCGGCACGCACCCCTGTCGAAGGGGAAGGCATACAGTTCATGAAGGACGCTATCCTGCTGGACAAAACCGAGTTCTATAAATTCGGAGACGATATAATGATAGAAGGATATATCCGGAAGGAGGGAAATTCCTGATGTTTACAGGTCTTGTAGAGGAGATTGGCAGGATTGAGGGCATTGCAAAATCGGCCAAATCCGCAAAGATAACAATAAAAGCGAAAATCGTGCTTGAAGGAGTGAAGCTCGGAGACAGCATATGCACCAACGGTGTATGCCTTACGGTTACCGAGTTCGACAGCGAAAAATTCACGGTGGACGTCATGGCGGAATCCATGAGAAGGAGCAACCTGAAAAACCTTAAAAAAGGCGACGAGGTCAACCTGGAAAGGGCACTGAAGGTCAGCGACCGCCTGGGTGGACATATAGTTAGCGGACACATAGACGGCACGGGTAAAATAGAAGCCTATGAGAAAGAGGACAACGCGGTATGGATAACCGTATCTGCTGCGCCCGAGCTGCTCAAGTATATAATCGAGAAGGGTTCCATAGCCATCGACGGCGTCAGCCTGACCGTTGCCTGCGTCGATGACGAGAAGTTCAAGGTCTCGATAATCCCTCACACGAAGGACGCAACCACCCTTCTGAGGAAACAGCCCGGCCAGGAGGTCAACCTGGAGTGCGACATGATCGGGAAATATATAGAGAAGCTTATGAATTTCGGCAGCAGGCCAACTTCAAAAAGCAGCATCGACATGGACTTTCTGGCCAGGAATGGCTTTTTATAAAAAACAGCGAGGAGGAGAAACAAATGTACAAACTGAATACAATCCAGGAAGCTCTTGAAGATATCAGAGCCGGTAAGATCATAGTAGTTATAGATGACGAAGACAGAGAGAACGAAGGGGACCTTCTAATGGCGGCCGAGAAGGTGACGCCGGAGGCTATCAACTTCATGGCAACCTACGGAAGAGGCCTAATATGCATGCCGGTGGCAGGATCCCGCCTCAAGGAGCTGGGGCTGTCGCAGATGGTTACCGAAAACACCGACACCATGGGTACAGCATTTACGGTATCAATAGATTCAGCTGATTCCACCACAGGCATCTCGGCCTTTGAAAGAGCTGCAACCATAGCGAAGGTGCTTGACGACAATGCCACCGGAAGGGACTTCAAGAAGCCGGGCCATGTGTTCCCTCTCGAGGCAAAGGATGGCGGCGTTCTCATAAGGGCCGGCCACACAGAGGCCGCAGTCGACCTTGCAAGGCTTGCCGGACTGAAGCCGGCTGGAGTAATATGCGAAATAATGAACGAGGACGGCACAATGGCGAGGACCCCTCAGCTGATGGACTACGTCAAAAAGCACGGCCTCAAGATAATTACCATTGCCGACCTTATCTCCTACCGCAAGGACAAGGAGATCCTTGTGAAGAAGGTAGCGGAAGCCGACATGCCTACAAAATACGGCCACTTCAAGCTCACAGGCTATATTAATACTCTCAACGGAGAGCACCACGTGGCTCTTGTAAAAGGGGACATCAGCGGCACTGAACCTGTGCTTGTCAGGGTCCACTCGGAATGCCTCACAGGCGACGCCTTCGGCTCCCTGAGATGCGACTGCGGCGACCAGCTGGCTTCAGCTCTCTGCCAGATCGAGAAAGCCGGAAGAGGAGTGCTCCTCTACATGAGGCAGGAAGGCAGAGGCATAGGCCTCATCAACAAGATAAAGGCGTACGGCCTTCAGGATAAGGGCATGGATACGGTTGAAGCCAACCTGGCCCTGGGGTTCCCTGCAGACATGAGGGATTACGGTATCGGCGCCCAGATTCTTGCCGACCTTGGAATAAAGAAGATGGACCTGATGACAAACAACCCCAAAAAGATTGCAGGCCTTTCAGGATACGGGATCGAGATTGTGAACAGGGTCCCCATCCAGACGGGCTGTAATATAGTAAACGAATCATACCTCAAGACCAAGAAAGACAAAATGGGCCATATGTTAAAATTCAATGAAAGCGAAGGAGAAGATTAATATGAAAACTATTGAAGGAAATTTGATATCACAGGGAAACAGGTACGGTATAATCGTGGGAAGGTTCAACGAGTTCATAGGTGGAAAGCTTTTGTCGGGAGCGCTGGACGGCCTCAAGAGGCACGGTGTTGACGATTCAGAGATAGAAGTTGTCCTTGTACCGGGAGCTTTCGAAATCCCCCTGGCTGCAAAGAAAATGGCTAAATCCCAGAAATACGATGCAGTGATCTGCCTCGGAGCGGTTATCAAGGGTTCCACTCCGCACTTTGACTTTGTGTCAAGCGAAGTTTCAAAGGGAATCGCAAGCGTTTCTCTTGAGACTGAGATTCCGGTTATATTCGGCGTTCTTACAACGGACACTATCGAACAGGCGATTGAAAGGGCCGGAACAAAGGCAGGAAACAAAGGCTATGATGCTGCAGTTACTGCTATCGAGATGGCAAACCTTCTCAAAGAGATCTAATCCATGCCGCTGGGACGTATCAAGACAATATTTTTCGACTACGACGGCACACTGCACAACGGCATCAAGATATATGCGCCCGCTTTCAGGGATGCATATGCCTATCTTGTAGAGAACAGTTACGCCGAACCCAGGGATTGGACAGAGGCTGAGATATCCTACTGGCTGGGCTTCAGCCCGATGGAAATGTGGAAAAGATTCATGCCCGGCATACCCGAGGAGACTAAAATAACCTGCTCCGGCATTATATCCTCCACAATGAAAGCCCTGACCGAAGGCGGAAAAGCCGAGCTCTACAGAGGCTCCATCGAAGTTCTTTCCTACCTGAAAGAAAAAGGCTACCACCTTATATTCATCAGCAACTGCAAAAGCTACTACAAGGAAGCCCACAACAGGATCTTCGGCCTGGACAATTATTTCGAGGAGCTCATAGCCACAGAGGATTACGGCTACCTGCCGAAAGACGAGATACTCGCTTCAATCAAGCACAGATACGAGAAGGATATCGCGATAGTCGGGGACCGCTTCCAGGATATCGAGGCCGGAAAGGCCAACGGAATCCTTACCATAGGCTGCACCTATGGCTACGGCTCAGCTTCGGAGCTTGAGGATGCAGACATCAGGATCGGCGACATCCTTGAGCTTAAAAAACTCCTGTGATTCATGAATCTTAAGAACTGCGGTCAGCCCTTACCAGGGTTGCCTGCAGTTCTTATCACTGTTGACACCAAACGCCAAAAAAGCTATACTTTAAAAGTGAACGGAGGTTTTCTAATGCAGTATTTAAAAGATGAGATGAGAAGCAGGATAACCGAAAAAGCTTTGATCGAATTCAGGGAAAAAGGCTATACCGGCGCTTCCATAAGAAGCATAGCCAAGAACTCAGGCACCTCGACCGGAAACATCTACAAATATTTTCACGGCAAGGATGACCTTTACGAAACCCTGGTTGGCTCCGTCTATTCCAAGCTTACGGACTGCATAAGGCAGTTCAGCGAAGTTGAATTGAACGAAAACGCAGAAACAGTTTTTTACGAGCTCATGGGCACCATCCTGGGCATTATTGAGGAGAGCAGCCATGAGCTGTCAATACTTCTCAACAAGAGCGCCGGCTCCAAATACGAGAACTGCAAAAGCACTTTCATCAACCTGATTACGGATATTGTAACAGGCACGATAAGGTATGAACTTGCAGCAAAAGGAAAAATCCTGAAGGATGGCTTCATCATATACCTGCTGTCCAACAGCATGGTGGAGAGCATATCCATAATCCTGCTGGAAAAAGAAAACAGCGCGGAGGCAAGGGCCCTGATACTGGACCTGATTGAAATCTTCTTCGGCGATCTCGCTGAAAAGCTTGCGTACCAAAAGGAGGTATCCCCTGTTGAATAATTTTATAGAATTAAAAGATGTAAGAAAAACCTATGTGATGGGCGAAGTTGAAATACACGCCGTGGACGGCGTAAGCTTCTCCATAGACAAGGGCGAATTAGTAATAATCCTTGGCGCCAGCGGTGCAGGAAAGTCGACCATACTGAATCTCCTGGGAGGGATGGACCATGTGACCTCCGGAAGTATTCTTGTTGACGGGAATGAGATAAGCAGCTACGACACCAAAAAACTCACAAAATACAGGCGCGAGGAAATCGGGTTTGTATTCCAGTTCTACAACCTTGTCCAGAACCTGAGCGCCCTGGAGAATGTGGAGCTGGCTGTGGAGATATGCAGCAATCCCCTTAATCCGATGGAGGTTCTCCACGGTGTCGGCCTGAAGGACAGGATGGACAATTTTCCCTCCCAGCTTTCCGGCGGCGAGCAGCAGAGGGTGTCAATAGCCAGGGCCCTCGCCAAGAACCCAAAGCTTCTGCTCTGCGATGAGCCTACAGGGGCGCTGGACTATAATACAGGACGAGCAATATTGAAACTTCTGACACAAACCGTTAAAAAATACAACATGACAGTTATAGTCATAACACACAATTCCGCCTTGTCCCCTATTGCCGACAAGGTAATAACAGTAAGGAACGGACGGATTGACAGCGTAGTCAAAAACCCTGATCCGGTGCCTATAGAACGGATCGAGTGGTAGCCATGGGAAACACTTTTTTCAAAAACCTGTTCAGGGACATAAAGAAGACAATCTCAAGATTCCTGTCCATACTGGTGATAATTGCTGTAGGCGTATCCTTCTACGCAGGAATACGAGCCTCCAGCCCCGATATGAAAGTATCCGGCGACAAGTACTTCACCGACACAAACCTCATGGACTTCAAGCTCATCTCAACGCTGGGCATAACTGAAGCCGATGTGGAGGAATTTAAAAAAGTCAGCGGCGTGACTGCCGTGGAAGGATCCCGCTCAGTAGATGCAGTCACTGTAAAGGACCAGGTATCCCTTGTCCTGAACGTCAATTCACTCCCGACCGAGGGCGGCATAAACCAGATTAAAATAGTCCAGGGAAGGAAACCGTCAGATGCCGGCGAGGCAATAGTTGAGGAAAACTTCTTCAGAGAACAGAAGCTGAGCCTGGGCGGCAAGATAGCACTTGAATCCGGCAACGATACAGACCTTAAGGACACTCTGCAAACCACCGAATTCACCGTAGTCGGCACCGCAGAATCACCTCTCTACGTTTCCGAGCAGAGGCAGCTGAGTTCAGTAGGCAACGGATCCGTCAAGGGTTTTGTATATATTCTTCCGGAGGTTTTTAAAAGCGGCGTATTCACAGAAGCCTATGTGCTCTGCAAAAGCGCTGCTTCCGACAGCAGCCTCACAGACAACGCGGCTTACAAGGAATCCACCGGCAGCATTAAGGCAGCCTTGAAAAACCTGGGCATCGAAAGAGCGCAGCTGAGGAAGGACGACTTACTTGCTGAGGCAAATGCAAAAATCTCGGACGCGGAAGAGGAGCTTGCAGCAGCAAGGCTGGAAGCTGCAGACAAATTTGCGGATGCAAGGGCTCAGCTGCAATCGGGGCGCGACCAGATTGCACAGGGCTGGGCCGACCTGGAGGCTTCCAGGGAACAGGCTGCACAGGGTCAGGCTGAACTGGATGCCGCCAGGGAGCAGGCTGCACAGGGAAGAGCCGACCTGGAGGCTTCCAGGGAGCAGGTTGCACAGGGTCAGGCTGAACTGGACGAGCAGGTTGCTGCATTCAACATTCAGAAAGCTGCCGCAGAACCTCAGCTCCAGCAGGCGGAAGAACAGCTTGCTGCCGGTGAAAAGCAGCTGGCTGACCAAAAGGCTGCCGCTGCACAGTCCATTTCTTCAGGCATGGAAGCAAATCTGGCGGCACTGAAAACACAGCTTGACGCCGACCCTGCAAACGCCGCCCTTGCCGCGCAGTACGCAGCGCTGAGCCAGATTTACGAGAACGACGTATACGGCAGGGATTTCGACACTATGTACAGCCTATTGTCCCAGGACGGGGCTCTCTCTCAGATAGACGGCCAGACGAATATCTCTTCCATCAAGGCTCAGTTTGATGCGGGAGAAGCTGCCCTTGAAGCTTCACGCCAGCAGCTTGAGGCTCAGAAGGCCCAGCTGGCCTCTGCAGAAGAGCAGCTAGCCAGCGCCCAGGCGCAGCTTGATTCTGCAGAGGAGCAGATCATCGCCGGAGAGGCTGCCCTTGACGCAGGCGATGAACAGATAGCCGCCGGCCAGGCGGAGCTTGATGCCGGATATGAACAGATGGCACAGGCTGAAACGGATCTCGAAGCCGGTGAAGCAGAAATAAACGATAACGAATCTCTGCTTGCCGACGAAGAAGCAAAAGCAGCCGGGAAGTTCGAAGATGCGGAAGCTGAAATCCAGAAGGGCCGCGCCAAGCTGAGCGATATAAAGGATCCTGATTTCTATGCACTCGGCAGGTCAGAAAATGTCGGCTATGAAACCTACAGGCAGGACGGCGACAGGATAAACAGCATAGGCAAGGTATTCCCTCTTATATTTTTCCTTGTTGCGGCACTTGTCAGCCTGACCACCATGACAAGGATGGTCCAGGAAAAAAGGATCGAGATAGGAACCTTCAAAGCCCTGGGGTATTCCAGGGGGGCCATCGTATCCCACTACCTCATATACGCCCTTTCGGCGAGCCTGGTAGGCAGCATCATCGGCATCGCCATCGGCTTCAACCTTTTTCCGCGGCTTATTCTGAACGCATACAGTTCCCTGTACACAATACCTGACAAGCTTTACCCGTTCAACACCTGGCTTGCTTTACAGTCTTCAGTCATAGCGGTGTTTTTAACTGTCATCGCTGCTGTTGCTTCGGCCCTTGATGAGCTCAGGGAGGTTCCCGCTTCCCTCATGAGGCCTAAGCCGCCTAAGTCCGGCAAGAAAATCCTTCTGGAAAGGATACCGCTTGTCTGGCGAAAACTGAGCTTCACAAAAAAGGTTACAGCAAGGAATATATTCAGGTATAAGCAGAGGCTGTTCATGACCGTCATTGGCATAGCAGCCTGCACAGGGCTTATGATAACAGGCTTCGGCCTAAAAGGAGCTATAATAGGTTCAGCAGAAAACCAGTTCAACAAAATTTACAAATACGACATGGTCACGACCCTCACAAGCACCGTTAATTCGTATGAAAAATCCAAAATCGAGGAAAGCTTATCCTCTGACTCCAACTTCAAGTCCTACCTTTTTGCATATTCAAAAAACGCCTCGGCAATAAAGGAGACCGGAGGAAGCGAGGATGCCTACGTCGTAGTGCCTGAATATGAAGATGGTCTTAACAGCTATATAGAACTTACAACAGGCAGGGAGTCCCTCAAACTGAGCGATGATGGTGCAATAATCACCAAGAAATTCTCGAACCTTATTGGTAAAGGCGTCGGGGACACCTTCGAACTCAAGATAAACGACATGACCGTGCAGGTCAAGGTTGCGGCTGTAACAGAACATTATATCCAGCACTACATTTATATGAGCCCCGCTTACTACAAAGCGCTTACCGGAGGGGATGTCCAGTATAATTCCTTCTACGGGCTCCTGAACGACACCTCGGATGCCTCACAGAACAAGACCGCTGAAGCCCTTTCCGGGATCAGCGGAGTAAACTCGGTCAGCTTCAGGAACAACACTTACCTGGACTTCGGGAAAACGATGGCCAGCATAAACGCCGTAGTCCTGGTGCTGATAGTATCCGCTGGCGTCCTGGCCTTCGTCGTCATATTCAACCTGACGAACATAAACATTAACGAAAGAAGGCGCGAACTTGCCACAATCAAGCTCCTGGGCTTCTACAACCCCGAGCTTGCAGCCTATGTGTACAGGGAGAACATCATACTCACCCTCATAGGCAGCATCACGGGCATAGGCCTTGGAATACTGCTCACAACGCTTGTCATCAATACGGCTGAAACAAATGTAATGATGTTCTACAGGGGCATAAATCCAATTTATTACCTCTATGCAATACTGCTTACCATGGCCTTCTCAGCGGTTGTAAACCTGGCCATGTACGGAAAATTCGACAAGATAGACATGATAGAATCCCTTAAGAGCGCTGAATAGCAGTGCGGCGGCGCTCTTAACTTTTTATTGCCGCGCATGACTTAATGTGTTATAATTTAATTGTTATATTTTATGTTTTATTCTGAATATTATTTATTATTAAAGGGGATGTTGATTTGAGACAAGTCAAATACAATAAACAAAAACTGGTAAAATTTAACGAGTTACTGAGCAAGGTTCTGACCGGTGCGTGCGTGTTCTGGGCACTTCTATGGGTATTTGCAAGCGTTAAATTTATTTCAACTGGCGATTATATAGGTCTGGCACCTGCATTCTTATTCGGAAGCCCTGCCATCGTATGGATGTACTACAGATACACCGTTCACAAAAAAAAATCCACTAAAGCAATAGCAGAATAAACAAGGAATACCCTGAGCTGCAGTATATTTGGATGACAAATTTACTGCAGTTTTTTTATTACATATTCTGAAAAGGGGTGGAATCAATGCTTTCAGAACCGTTAATCATAGCAGTCGCACCCGGCATAGCACTGGCTCTCATAGCCTATCTCACAGACTGGCACGACAGGGAGCCTGTCAGACTGCTCTTAATGCTTTTCGCCATAGGTTTCATAGCAGTCATACCAACGGCAATCATCGAACAGACCCTCCTTGTTTTCAATCCATTTACCGGCCTGCTGTCAATTGCGTTTATCGCCTTCCTAGTCGCAGGCTTAACCGAGGAGCTTGTAAAGCGCAAGGTGGTAACTCGCTTTGCGCTTTACAGGCCGGAATTCAACGAGAAGCTTGACGGGATAATCTATTCCGTATTCGTGGCTCTAGGCTTTGCTACAGCAGAAAACATAGAGTACGTTGTATTTGCCTTTGCATCAAATCCATATGTAGGGATCTACAGGGGCGTTGTCTCCGTTCCGGCCCACATGCTTTTTGCCATTACCATGGGTTACTACATCTCTCTTTCGAAATTCAGCACCGAGCAGGGACTAAAGAGCGCCTACCTCAGAAAGGCACTCACTGTGCCCGCTCTGCTGCACGGAATTTTCGATTTCATCCTGATGTCACAGATGGACATTGTCTTGCTGGCATTCATACCTTTCATATTATACCTGTGGGTGGCCAACATGAAAAAACTGAACTCTTACTATAAGGATTCAAAAAATAACCACCACCTCCGATAATTGCATCCGAACAATTAAGACGATTCGTTTTTTGCAATTTTCTATCGAAAAATACTTGTTGATATTATTGTCAAAAGAAGGTATTATTAATGAATATGGTTACTTTATCTGAGGTGAAAATCACATGAAAAAAACAAAAGATGTATATATTCTGCTTACTCATACAGGCTCGTTACTGTCTAATATGATAAAGCTTTATACAAAAGAACCTTACAGTCATGTCTCTATATCCTTTGACGAGAATCTGAAGGAGGTATACAGCTTCGGACGGAAGAAACCTCGTAATCCGCTTATAGCAGGATTCATAATGGAGGATATACAAAAGGGCACCTATTCCATCTTCACAGAAACAACTTATGCCCTTTACACCTTTTCTGTTGATGATGAGCAATACGGAAGGCTTCGCGAGTGCATCAGCCTTTTTGAAAACATGAAAGACAAATCCAGCTACAACCTTCTGGGGCTTCTGGGAATAATTCTCGGCTATCCCATAAACAGGACAAACTCCTATTTCTGTTCCCAGTTCATAGCCTGCCTGTTTGAACGCAGCGGCATCGAAATATTCGACAAACCTTTCGGTCTGGTAACGCCCAAGGATTTCAGGACAAGCCGGTCACTGAAGCTTTTGAAATCAGGAAAGCTCACTCTCTTCAACTCCGAGCTTCCTTTGGAAAGTGCTGTTTACATGAATTAAAGAGACTATGATACTTAAGTATCATAGTCTCTTTTTTATTGCACTGTTTCAAGGTATTCGTCATAGGTCATCTGCTTGTCCACTACTCCGGAATCCTTTATCTCTATTATCCTGTTGGCTATAGTCTGTATGAACTGGTGGTCATGGGATGCGAAGAGCACTACGCTCTTGTAGTCGCACAAACCATTGTTCACTGCTGTAATGGATTCAAGGTCCAGATGGTTTGTAGGCTGATCAAGTATAAGCACGTTCGCGCTGCTCAGCATCATCTTTGAAAGCATGCATCGCACTCTCTCTCCTCCGGAAAGAACCTTTGCCTTCTTCAGCGCCTCTTCTCCCGAGAAGAGCATCCTTCCAAGGAATCCCCTGAGGTAGCTCTCTGATTTTTCTTCCGAGTACTGCCTCATCCAGTCAACCAGGTTAAGGTCGACATCATTGAAATATTCCGAGTTGTCCTTAGGGAAATAGGCCCTCGTTATTGTAACTCCCCATTTATACTCACCGCTGTCAGGCTCCATTTCACCTGCCAGTATCTTGAACAGTGTTGTTATTCCGATCTCCTCGCCCACGAAAGCTATCTTGTCGTCCTTGTTGACCATGAAAGTCACATCGTTCAGGACCTTTACTCCGTCTATTGTCTTTGACAGGCCTTCAACGAAAAGTATGTCGTTTCCAACCTCCCTTTCAGGCTTGAAGCCTACAAATGGATACCTCCTTGTGGAAGGCATTATGTCATCTACTGATATCTTATCCAGCATCTTCTTCCTGGATGTAGCCTGCTTGGATTTTGACGCATTGGCGCTGAATCTGGCAATAAACTCCTGCAGGTCTTTTATCTTCTCTTCCTTCTTCTTGTTCTGGTCCTTCATCAGCTGAAGCGCAAGCTGGCTGGACTCGTACCAGAAATCGTAGTTGCCCATAAAGAGTTTTATCTTTCCGAAATCGACGTCGGCCATATGCGTGCAGACATTGTTCAGGAAGTGCCTGTCATGGGAAACAACTATAACTGTACCGTCAAAGTTTATAAGGAACTCCTCAAGCCAGTTTATCGACTTTATATCCAGGTTGTTTGTAGGCTCGTCCAGTATCAGGACTCCCGGTTTTCCGAACAAAGCCTGTGCAAGAAGCACCTTGATCTTTTCGGAGCCGAGCAACTCGGACATGTTTTTTTCATGCATGTCTGTCTTTATTCCTAGTCCCTGCAGCAGCGAAGAAGCCTCCGATTCAGCCTCCCAGCCGTTCATGTCGGCGAATTCGCCTTCCAGCTCTGAAGCCCTTATGCCGTCCTCGTCGGTGAAGTCCGCTTTGCTGTATATTGCGTCCTTCTCCTTCATTATTTCAAACAGCCTTGGGTTACCCATCATCACAACCTCGAGGACCTTAACGTCATCGTACTGGTAATGGTCCTGTTTAAGGACTGACATCCTCACCCCGGAAGCTATGTTTACCTCACCTGTGTTTGGCTCAACCTCTCCGGACAATATCTTAAGAAACGTACTTTTACCGGCTCCGTTGGCTCCGATGACTCCGTAGCAGTTGCCCGGAACGAACTTCAGGTTTACATCGTCGAACAGCTTTCTGGCACCGTATCTCAAACTCACATTATTTACACTAATCACAGCAATACCTACCTCTATTTATATAATTTATCAATTGACATTCACTGCAATAGTATACCATAGACTGCATTCAAAACAAAGATAATATTTCACTGCAGCATACTATTTTGGCACTCTTTGTGATAAGATTATCTTTGATTATATTATCGAGAGGAATGTTTATATGAGTAAATTATTAGTTCTTGCCGAGAAGCCTTCTGTAGGGAGGGACCTGGCCAGAGTGCTGAATTGCAATAAAAAAGGAAACGGTTTTTTTGAGGGTGATAAATACATCGTCACCTGGGCTCTGGGACATCTTGTGACGCTCGCTGACCCTGAAGCCTATGACGAAAAATACAAGGCCTGGTCGCTGGAGTACCTTCCCATGCTTCCGGACCATCTGAAGCTGGTGGTAATCAAGCAGTCCGGCCGCCAGTTCAGCATTGTCAGGGAGCAGCTCCTCAGATCGGATGTGTCCCAGATCATAATAGCAACGGATGCCGGCCGTGAAGGAGAGCTTGTTGCAAGATGGATAATACAGAAAACCGGAGTCAGGAAGCCTCTTAAAAGGCTTTGGATCTCATCAGTCACAGACAAGGCAATAAAGGAGGGCTTCTCAAAGCTCAGGGACGGCAGGGAATACGAAAACCTCTTCCAGTCCGCAGTCGCCAGGTCGGAAGCCGACTGGCTGGTCGGGATAAACGCGACCCGCGCCCTGACCTGCAGGTACAACGCGCAGCTTTCCTGCGGCAGGGTCCAGACCCCTACCCTTGCCATGATAGCGCAAAGGGAGGAAGAGATTAAAAACTTTATCCCCAAAAAGTATTACGGAATATCTGCGAATGCGAACGGCCTTCAGCTTGTGTGGCAGGACAGCGCAACCAAGAGCGCCAGCACCTTCAGCAAGGATCAGCGTGACAGGATACTGCAGATGCTGAGCGGCAGAGACGCGGTCATAACCGCTGTGGACAAATCCCTCAAGAAGACCTTTGCCCCTCAGCTCTACGACCTGACGGAGCTCCAGAGGGACGCCAACAAGCACTTCGGCTACTCGGCCAAGGAGACGCTTTCCATAATGCAGAAGCTTTATGAGCAGCACAAGGTGCTCACTTACCCGAGGACGGATTCCAGGTACATCTCCACGGACATCGTGGAGACTCTTAAGGACAGGGTGAAGGCATGCTCTGCAGGCCCTTACTCGAAGTTCTGCGTCAAGCTGCTCAGGAATCCTATCGCGGGCAGCAAATCCTTCGTCGACGATTCGAAGGTTTCAGACCACCATGCGATCATCCCTACGGAGGAGTCGGTTCTGCTGAGCTCCCTCAGCGACAAGGAAAGGAAGATATATGACCTGGTCGTTAAGAGGTTCCTTGCAGTCCTCTACCCGCCTTTCGAATATGAACAGACAACTATCAGGGCCGCCATTGCGGATCAGGCTTTTACAGCCAGAGGCAGGAGGATAATTTCGCTTGGCTTCAAGGAAATCTATGAAGGCCTATCAGAGGATGAGGAAGGCGACGATTCCCAAAGCCTGCCCGAACTGAAAAAGGGCGATGCTTTGAAGATAAGCAGGCTTACCCCGACATCAGGCGAAACAAAGCCGCCTGCGACCTTCAATGAAGGGACGCTGCTTTCCGCCATGGAGAACCCTGTTAAATATATGAACACGGCGTCAAAGGAACTTATAAAGACAATATCCGAGGCCCACGGGATAGGCACAGTTGCCACAAGGGCAGACATAATCGAGAAGCTGTTCAACAGCTTCCTGATTGAAAAGAAGGGCAAGGACATCTTTACAACCTCCAAAGGCAGACAGCTGCTGGAGCTGGTTCCTGCCGAGCTTAAATCCCCTCTCCTGACGGCGGAGTGGGAACAGAAGCTTGCCGCCATATCAAAGGGCCAGCTAAACAAGAACGCCTTCCTGAACGAGATGAGGGCATATACCAAGGAGGTCGTGGATGACATAAAAAATAGCGGAATGCAGTTCAAGCACGACAACCTTACGAGGACGAAATGCCCGGACTGCGGCAAATTCATGCTTGAGGTAAAAGGCAAGCACGGACGTATGCTGGTGTGCCAGGACAGGGAATGCGGCACAAGAAAGACCCTTGCGACTGTTACTAATGCTCGCTGCCCGGAGTGCCATAAAAAGCTTGAGCTGCACGGCGAAGGAGACGGCAGGATATTCACCTGCAAATGCGGATACAGGGAGAAGCTCTCCACATTCAACGAGAGAAAGAAACAGGAAAAATCCGCACCTTCCAAGAAGGATGTTTCGAAATTCCTTAAGGATCAGAACAAGGAAAGCGGCGAGCCTATCAACTCTGCTCTGGCCGAGGCCCTGGCCAAGCTAAAGTTCCAATAAACTATGGAAGTAAGGAATATTTTAGAGTATATTATATTTATGCAATAAATTTTAGAGAGGTGATTACTATGGATAATACTTTAGTAAGAAAAATTTATAGAGAAACCGATGCATTCGCAGGCAAGGATATCAAGATTTCCGGCTGGGTTAGAACAGTAAGGGCATCAAACGCCTTCGGCTTCATCGAAGTTAACGACGGTACTTTTTTCAAGAACATCCAGGTTGTATTCGACGACTCGCTTGAGAATTTCAAGGAATTATCTAAGCTTCCCGTAAGCTCCGCCATCGAAGTTCATGGCAGGCTTGAACTCACCCCTGAAGCAAAGCAGCCGTTCGAAATCAAAGCGTCCAAAATTGAAATAGAGGGGCTTTCAGACCTCGACTATCCTCTTCAGAAAAAAAGGCATTCAATCGAGTTCCTGAGGACGAAATCACATCTCAGGCCGAGGACCAACCTGTATTCAGCTGTGTTCAGGGTGCGCTCCATAGCTGCCTTTGCAATCCACAAATTCTACCAGGAGAGGGATTTCGTATATACCCATACACCTATAATCACCGGCAGCGATTGCGAAGGTGCGGGAGAGATGTTCAGGGTCACCACCCTGGACCTCAATGACATCCCTAAGAATGAGGACGGAACAATCGACTACTCCCAGGATTTCTTCGGCAAGGAGGCAAACCTCACAGTAAGCGGTCAGCTCAACGTGGAAACCTTCTGCCAGGCGTTCAGGAACGTATACACATTCGGACCTACTTTCAGGGCCGAAAATTCGAATACCGCAAGGCATGCTGCAGAATTCTGGATGATAGAGCCTGAAATGGCTTTCGCGGAGCTGGATGACTACCTGGACATATCAGAGGAAATGATAAAATACATCATCAGCTATGTAATGGAGAATGCGCCCGAGGAGATGGAATTCTTCAACTCCTTCGTCGACACAACACTGCTTGACAGGCTGAACAATATAGTGAACTCGGAATTCGGGAGGATCACGTACACTGAGGCTGTCGACATACTGAAAAAATCAGGCGCCGAATTCCAGTACCCTGTCGAATGGGGCATAGACCTTCAGACAGAGCACGAGAGATACCTTACCGAAAAGGTGTTCATGAAGCCTCTTTTCGTAACGGACTATCCTAAGGGAATAAAAGCCTTCTACATGAGGCTGAACGACGACAACGAGACAGTTGCCTGCGCAGACCTTCTCGTTCCGGGAGTCGGCGAGATAATCGGCGGAAGCCAAAGGGAGGAAAGGCTTGATGTGCTTGAGCGCAGGATCGATGAATTCGGGCTCAACAGGGAAGACTACTGGTGGTACCTGGATCTCAGAAGGTACGGCACAACAAAACATTCAGGCTTCGGACTGGGCTTCGAGAGAATCATAATGTACATGACAGGAGTATCCAACATAAGGGACGTAATACCGTTCCCAAGAACCACTGGCTACGCAGAATTCTAACGAAAAGAGGTACCCGAAATGCAGGAAACACCTAAAGCAAACAGGCTTCACATAGCAATATTCGGCCGTAGAAACGCCGGCAAATCAAGCTTGATAAACGCCATCTCAGGACAGGACATAGCCCTGGTTTCAAATGTAGCAGGGACAACAACCGACCCGGTTTACAAAACTATGGAGCTTCTTCCTCTTGGTCCGATAGTGCTGATAGACACAGCCGGGCTTGATGACATCGGCGAAATCGGAGAGCTTAGGATCAAAAAGACAAGGGAAGTAATGGACAAGACAGACCTGGCAATACTCCTTTTCTCTGCGGAAAGCAAGGATTACTCCCTTGAGAAGGAGTGGTTAAGCGAGCTGAGGGAAAGGAAGATCCCTGTGATAGGCGTAATCAACAAGATAGATGAATCGGGAAGCAGCTTCCAGAGCGTAGACATTGACGAGCTGTTCGATATTCCTTTCGTCAGGGTAAGCGCCAAGGAAAGGATCAATATCGGCAGGCTCAAGGAGGCGATCCAGACCCACTCCCCTCTCGATTTTGAGCGCGAAACTATTACAGGGGATATCGTGAAACCCAAGGATATAGTCATACTCGTTGCGCCGCAGGATATACAGGCACCTAAAGGAAGGCTCATACTCCCGCAGGTTCAGATTCTCAGGGACCTTCTTGACAACGACACGCTTGCACTGACAGTCAAGCTTACGGAGCTGGAGGATATGCTTTCCGCCCTTGTAAGAAAGCCTGACCTTGTCATAACGGACTCTCAGGTTTTCCATAAGGTAAACTCAATTCTGCCTCCTGAAATCCCTCTCACTTCCTTCTCCATATTGATGGCGAGGTACAAAGGAGACCTGGAGGTACTTGTAAAAGGCGCCAAAGCAATAAATACACTTAAGCCCGGCGACAAGATCCTTATTGCCGAGGCATGCACGCATCATGCACTGCAGGGCGATATCGGCCGGGAAAAGCTGCCTGTCTGGCTGAACCAGAAGGCTGGCGGCGACCTCGATATAGAGGTGGTTGCGGGCGTTGATTTCCCTGAAGACCTTTCCGGATACAAGCTTGTACTCCACTGCGGAGGTTGCATGTTCAACAGGAAGCAGTTCCTCACAAGGCTTATCAGGGCAACCGAGCAGAACGTGCCAATCACAAACTACGGAACAGCCATCGCAGAGCTAAACGGAATCCTCGACAGGACAACCGAACTCCTTTTATAAAAACCAAGGCATGACCTTCAATCCGGTCGTGCCTTTTTCTTTTCAAAAAATATTTTTAAATTTATTTTTTTGTAACCGATTACTGATGTTTCATTATTTCTTCCGTTATATTAAAATAGGTTAAGGCATATAATTTTATTATGAAAGGCAGGCCCTGTTTAATGAATTTATCGGAACCATATGAAACGCAATTTGCTAATTCAGATTATTATATCCAGGGAAAGACTGAGAAGATCTTGGCTCTTCAGGTCAGGATTGCGGAACTGGCAAAAGCAACGAACTGTTTCAAAAATTGTCCGCCGGACAATTGCGACAGAAATTCCCTTTTATCCCTCTATAGAGACTGCTTGATACTCGCCTTCTATACAGGCTTCGATTACAAGTACAGGATAGATGAGATCAAGGCAAGTTCGGCCGCACTAAGCCTTTCTTCCCAATTCGAGACCCTGTATGTGGATATAAATGATTTTGTCGTATGTTCTTCGCTCGACAACTATACAACATTGCTGGAAGACTTTGCTGCCCTGGGGACCGCGCTGGAATTCACCGAGATGGAAATACGGGATGCCTACAATCAGATCAATATAAATAAATTGTATATCTAGAAATAGCAATAAAAGAAAGGGATTGCCCCTTTCTTTTTTTATTTAGTCTAACAATATTTTATTCATTTATGCTAAACTATATATACTACAACAACATTTATGGAGGATTGAAATGGATTTCAAGCAGATAGAAGCATTCATCAATGTAGCAAAATTCAAAAGTTTTTCAAAGGCGGCAACCTCTAGTTTCCTTTCGCAGCCGGCTATAAGTTCACATATTTCAAGCCTTGAGAAGGATTTGAAAATCCAGCTCTTCGACAGAACTTCCAAGGAGGTTTCGCTCACGCCAGCAGGGGAATCTTTTTTAAACTATGCCATAGATATCCTGAATACCAGAGACAAGGCGGTAAGAACGCTCTCCACCTTCAACGACAATATCGAAGGGAATCTGTACCTGTCTGCCAGCACTACTCCATGCAACACGCTGGTCCCGGGGCTGCTTCAACATTTTCATACCGCTTACCCGAATGTTCACTTCAATGTTTCCGAGATGAGTTCCGGACAGATAATTGATAATATAATCAAATTTGATTCAGAGCTCGGAATTGTTGGTAATATGGTGAATGACGAAAAGATAGACTGCTTCAGGCTGATGGAGGATGAACTGGTTGTCATTTCGCCAGTCTCCTTCAAACTTCCGGAGGTTCTGTCGCTTAAAGATCTCCTGAAGCATGATTTCATAATGAGGGAGAAAAATTCTGCGACAAGAAAGACCTTTGAGGATATGCTTCACAGGAAAGACGTGGATCTATCCAATCTCAAGGTTCCTTACGAGGTTAACAGCCTCGACACCATGCTTCAGTTTGTTAAGGCAGGTCTCGGGGTTTCCGTCGTATCAAGCAAGGTATGCAGGGATTACGTTTCCTGCGGCCTCATGAGGGAGAGCAGAATTAAGAACCTGCCTATGACCAGAAATATTTACCTGGTTACCAGCTCAAAGAGGACCCTGACCCCTACGGCAAAAGCGTTCTTCAATATGTGCAGGGATAAATACAAATTTGAAGTGTAAAAAGATCACGCCGCTGATAAATTTATCAGCGGCGTGATCTTTTTTGTGCTTCTCCTAATAACCTCTTTTAAGGTCTATCACATTTCTCAGCTCTTTGCCATCCATGAAATTCTTCATGTTTCCGTGAATTGTCTCGTATCTCCTCTCGTCCTTCATATCTGAAATGAAGGCGTTGTGAGGCGTTACTATCACGTTGTCCATCTCCCAGAAAGGACTTGCCGGACTGAGCGGCTCCTCCTCGAACACATCAAGTGCCGCGCCGGCGATCTTCCCGCTTTCCAGCGCATTGATAAGCGCCGCCTCATCGACTATGCTTCCCCTTGCAATGTTTATGAAACAGGCACCGTCCTTCATGTTTCTTATCCTGCCGGCATCGATGAGGTGGAAGCTCGAATCTGTGTACGGGATCGTAACTACAACAATATCCGCCTGGCTGAGCATCTCGTCAAGCTGGTCAGCCCTGAAGCACTCATGGAAGTACTGAACTTCTAAGCCCCTGGTGTTCAGCCCCACCACCCTTGCTTCAAAACCCTGGAGCCTTTTTGCAGCCTCCTGAGCTATGGCGCCTGTGCCTATGAAGCCTATGGTTTTCCCGTAAACCTCGAGAATCCCCCTGTCGAGTTTCCACTGCTTTCTGTCCTGGCTGCGCATGAACCTTGAGCTGTGCTTGAGAAGCTCCAGTATGTCCATTACTATCCATTCCCCTATGGGTATGCTGTAGCCCTTGTTGTTTGTTATGATTATGTCTTTATCCTTAAGATAACCGGTGGGGAGCTGGTCGATGCCCGCGCTGAAAAGCTGGATCCATTTAAGCTTTTTCATTTTTGATATATCAAGTGTTGCAAAGGGGTCATACCCTATGATAACCTCGACATCTCTCAGTTCTTCGCTGTACGCAACCTCCTTCTCTGGTATGTATATGAGGTCGCAGCCCAGCTTCCTGAGGCCTTCCATTTTCTCTTCTCCGAAATTGTATGTAATCAATGTCTTAACGCCCATGTTCCTCACCTCTCAAGATAGTGAAAAGCATTTGCATATTTCTATGCAAATGCCTCTTTACTCGCTGTATTCACCCATGTTCCTGAACTTCTCATACCTGCTCTGAACCAGTTCTTCAACGGGTTTTGAGTTAAGTTTGTCCAGTGTCGATATAAGGTTTTTCTTGATTTCCTCGGCAACCTTATCAACATTTTTGTGGGCTCCGCCGAAAGGTTCCTTGATTATCTTGTCTATTATGCCAAAACCCTTCAGGTCCTTGGCTGTTATCTTCATTATGTTTGCAGCTTCCTTTGCCCTGCTGCCGTCCCTCCACAGGATTCCTGCGAATCCTTCAGGCGACAGTATGGAGTAAATTGAGTTTTCCAGCATCCATACCTGGTCGGTAACCGCAAGAGCCAGAGCTCCGCCGCTTCCGCCTTCGCCAATAACTATCGAAATGCTCGGGGTCCTTAGCTTCGACATCTCGAGAAGATTTCTTGCTATGGCTTCACCCTGGCCTCTTTCTTCAGCCCCTTCATCGCAATGGGCTCCCTTTGTATCAACGAAGCATATCACAGGCCTGTTGAATTTCTCTGCCTGCTTCATCAGCCTCAGGGCTTTTCTGTAGCCGTCCGGCTGAGGCATTCCGAAATTCCTCTTGATGTTTTCCTTGATGTTCCTTCCCTTCTGGTGACCGATCACAGTGACCGGCATGCCGTCAAGCATAGCTATCCCGCCTACTACGGCAGCATCATCGCTGAAATACCTGTCGCCGTGGAATTCGATGAATGAATCGAATATCCTGTCAATATAGTCCATGGCGGTAGGCCTTTCTATCATTCTTACAAGCTGAAGCCTGTCCCAGGCGGTTTTTTTGGTTTTGATATCTACAACAGCCATAGCCTACCTCCTCCCCGATTCTCTGTGAATCGCCAGAATGTTTTTTATCATCTTGACCTGGTCACGCCTGTGAACAATTTTGTCCACGAAGCCGTGCTTTATCATGAACTCCGCTGTCTGGAAATCTTCAGGCAGTGTTTTCTTAATCGTCTGCTCTATCGTCCTTCTGCCTGCAAAGCCTATGAGAGCTCCCGGCTCTGCCAGGATTACATCTCCGAGGGTTGCAAAGCTGGCGGTTACCCCTCCTGTTGTTGGATCCGTTATTACTGTAATGTAAAGGAGTCCGGCATCCGAGAGTTTCCCAAGGGCCGCGCTTGTCTTTGCCATCTGCATGAGGGAGAATATCCCTTCCTGCATCCTTGCTCCCCCTGAGGCTGTAAATATGATGACCGGCAGCCTTAAATCTATCGCCTTCTCCACTGCACGGGTGATCTTTTCCCCTACAGCAGAGCCCATGCTGCCCATCATGAAGAAGCTGTCCATTACGCAGATAACCGCTTCCTCTCCCAGGATTTCACCTTTTCCAGTCACCACAGCTTCATTCAGCCCCGTTGATTCTACGGACTTGCCGAGCTTTTCCTCATAGCCCTCAAAGCCGAGAGGGTTTACAGACTTCATGTTTCTATCGAACTCCATAAAGGTGTCAATGTCCGTCAGGAATTCTACCCTCTCCCTTGCGGTCATCCTTATGTGGTGGTCGCAGTACGGGCAAACCTTGTTGTTGCTCTCAAGGTCTTCCTTGTATATGGTCTGTCCGCATTTAGCGCACTTCGCCCACATGCCCCCCGGTATGGAAGGCTTCTTTTCAACTTGAGCTTCCTTCTTGATCGGCTCTTTGCTCACCGTGATATATTTGTTTCTCTTAAATAAGTTGTTCATTAGCCCTTTCACCTCCTGCCGGATGAGTACCCATCACTTCTAGATGCTCATCTTTCTGGCAATAAAACCTGTGTCGTAGTCACCCTTTACAAAATCATCGTCCATAAGGATCTGAAGCTGAAAATCGATATTTGTGTATACTCCTTCTATGACAAACTCATAGAGGGCTCTTCTCATCTTCATTATGGCCTCTTCCCTGTCTTTACCATGCACGATCAGTTTTGCAATCATCGAATCATAGTTTGGCGGTATCACATAGCCCGGATAAACAGCGCTGTCTATTCTGACATTGAATCCTCCCGGGATGATCAGCCTTTCGATCTTTCCCGGCGAAGGCATGAAGCCCTTTTCAGTGTTTTCTGCGTTTATCCTGCACTCTATGGCATGTCCTTCAAGTTTGATGTCGGACTGGGTGAATTGAATTTCTTCACCTGCTGCTATCTTTATCTGCTCCTTGATGAGGTCTATGCCTGTGATCATCTCGGTTACAGGATGCTCGACCTGGATACGGGTATTCATTTCCATGAAGTAAAAGTCGCCGTTCTTGTCCAGAAGGAACTCGATCGTTCCTGCATTGTCGTAGTTAACGGCTTTTGCTGCACGTACCGCGGTTTCTCCCATCTGCTTTCTCAACTTCTCTGTCATGACAGGGCATGGCGCTTCCTCAAGAACCTTCTGGTTCCTCCTCTGTATGGAGCAGTCCCTTTCGCCGAGGTAGACTATGTTCCCGTGCTTGTCGCCCAGGATCTGTATTTCAACATGCCTTGGCTTCTCGATGAATTTTTCCATGTAGATTGTGTCGTCACCGAAGGCAGCCTTTGACTCGGCTTTTGCGCTTTCGTAGTCATTTACAAGCCTTTCCGGATCGTGCACTATCCTTATGCCCCTTCCGCCGCCGCCGGCAGAAGCTTTGATCATCACAGGGTAACCGATTTCCGAAGCGGTCTTGATGAGCTGGGACTCGGTCTTTATGGCCCCTTCGGAACCAGGAACAACCGGAACTCCCGCACTTATCATAAGCTCCCTTGCATTCGATTTGTTTCCCATCTTGTCTATGCACTCAGGTTCAGGCCCTATGAATACTATATTACACTCTTTGCACATTTTTGCAAATCTGCTGTTTTCCGATAAAAACCCGAAACCAGGATGGATCGCCTCTGCGCCAGTAAGGACGCAGGCACTCAATATGTTCTTTATGTTAAGATAGCTGTCTTTTGCCGGTGCAGGTCCAATGCACACTGCCTCATCTGCAAGCTGCGTATGAAGGGCATCTCTGTCCACTTCGGAATAAACCGCCACAGTAGCTATGCCCATCTCCCTGCAGGCCCTTATTATCCTTACTGCTATTTCTCCTCTATTTGCAATCAGTACTTTATTAAACATTTAACTCGACCTTTCAAATAAAATATTAGCTTAGCCTATCATGAATGTGAGTTCAACTTCGCAGGCTTTTTTATCGCCCACATAGGCTACGCCCTTTCCGAACCCGGCAGGTCCCTTTATCTTTACTATTTCGGTTTCAAGTCTGAGAACATCTCCGGGAACAACCTTCCTGCGGAATTTAGCGCTGCTTATGCCTCCGAAGTAAGCTGTCTTGCCCTTGAACCTCTCATCGCTCAGGATAGCCACCGCCCCAGTCTGTGCCAGAGCTTCAACTATGAGCACCCCGGGCATGACAGGCTCCTGCGGGAAATGACCCTGGAAGAAAGCCTCATTTGCAGTTAAATTTTTATAGCCTATAGCTCTTAATCCAGGCTCCAGATACTCCACCTTGTCCACCAGAAGCATCGGATACCTGTGAGGGATTATCTGTTTAATTTCATTTACGCCAAGATTCACATTAAATTCATTATCCATCATTTTTTCTCCCATATCAATAAGATATTGTTATTTTAACCTGATTTTAAACAGCGGCTGGTTGTATTCCACCATCTCTTCGTTCTTAACGAGAACTTCGACTATCTCTCCATCAACCTCGCAATGGATCTCATTCATGAGTTTCATTGCTTCGAGTATGCAGAGCACGTCGCCCTTTTTTACTGCCTTTCCTGCCTCGACGAACTTCGGCTTGCTGGGGCCTGGTGACTCGTAGAATGTGCCCACTATAGGTGAAGCCACTACATACAGATCCTCTTCCGGAACTGCTGCCACAGGTACAGGCGCCGGTGCGGGCGCTGCTGCGATCACTGGCGCAGCAGCTGGCGCTGCCACCAATGCCTTTTCCTCAGCGCCTGGCGCTGCTGCCTTAAGCGCTTCAGGCGCTGCCTTCTGGATGTATTCTACATGAGGCTCTCCGGTTTTTTTCATAACGAATGAAATTCCCTGCCAGTTTACTTCAAGGTAATCCAGCGATGAATTGTCCATAGCATTGATAATATCTTTTATACCATTAAAATCCATATTACTCACTCCACTTTTTCATTAATATTACTGCATTGTGACCGCCAAAACCAAGGGAATCTGACAGCACATATTTAAGGTCAGCTTTTCTTCCAACATTAGGCACTATGTCAAGGTCACAGTCTGGATCTGCTACTGAATAGCCTGCTGTCGGAGGTATGAATCCTTCTTCCAGAGCCTTAACTGATATTATGCCTTCTATAGCGCCTGCAGCCCCTAGAAGGTGTCCCGTCATTGACTTGGTTGAGCTCACAGGCACTTTTGTGTTTTCGCCGAATACTGTCTTGATCGCTATCGTTTCATATTTGTCGTTCAGCGGTGTGCTTGTTCCGTGTGCGTTGATGTATGATACTTCATCAGGTGTTATTCCTGCTTCCTTTATGGCAATATCCATTGCTCTGGCAGCGCCTTCCCCATCCGGTGAAGGTGAAGTCATGTGGTAAGCATCGCAGGTTGAGCCATAGCCCACAATCTCGGCGTAGATCTTAGCTCCTCTTTTCTGTGCGTGCTCGAGTGATTCAAGCAGCAGCACTCCGGCGCCTTCTCCCATTACGAAGCCGTCCCTTTCTGCATCGAAAGGAATGGATGCCCTTTTAGGGTCTTCGCTTTTTGACAGTGCAGTGAGGTTTGTAAAGCCGGCGATTGAAAGCGGAGTTATTGATGTTTCTGTTCCTCCTGCCAGCATTGCATCCGCTGTTCCGTACTGGATCATCCTGTAGGCTTCCCCGATAGCGTTTGTGCCTGTTGCGCACGCGGTAACGACTGTAGTGCAGATTCCCCTTGCCTGGAACCTAATAGCTACATTGCCTGCGGCCATGTTGCTTATGATCATAGGTATGAACAAAGGCTGAACCTTGCTTGGCCCTCTCTGCAGGAATTTGGTCTGCTCTTTCTCGATTGTGTCTATTCCGCCTATTCCGGAACCTATTACGACTCCGAACCTGTTCTTGTCAACAGTTTCAATGTCAAGCTTCGCATCCTCGACAGCCTGTACAGCTGAAGCAATAGCGAACTGGCTGAAGACATCCATCCTCTTGGCTTCCTTCCTGTCCATGTACTGGAGAGGATCAAAACCCTTTACCTCTGCAGCTATCTTCACCTTGAAGTCCGAAGTGTCAAACTTTGTTATGAAATCAATACCGCTCACACCAGATTTTATGTTGTTCCAAAACGTTTCTACGTCATTTCCGCAAGGAGTCACTGCCCCTAAGCCTGTTATTACTACTCTTCTACTCAATTAATTCACCAACCTATCAATTTATTTCTTATTACATGTACATTCCGCCGTTAATATTGATTACCTGACCTGTTATGTAGCTCGCGCTGTCAGATGCTAAGAATGCTGCAAGTTCGGCTACCTCTTCAGCCTGACCCAATCTCTTTAATGGAATGCCTGAAAGCAATTCTTCTTTCACCTTGTCTGAAAGAGCGTCTGTCATGTCTGTCTGAATAAATCCCGGAGCTATGGCATTCACTGTTATGCCCCTGGTCGCGAGTTCCTTGGCTGCCGATTTAGTAATGCCGATAACCCCTGCTTTGGAAGCCGCATAGTTCACCTGTCCTGCATTTCCTGCAACGCCTACAACGGAAGTCATGTTTATTATCCTTCCTCTTCTCTGCTTCATCATTATCGGGGTAGCATGCCTGATGCAGTTGAAGGTTCCCTTAAGATTTGTCTCTATCACGCTGTCGAAATCCTCCTCCTTCATCCTTGCCAGAAGCCCGTCCTTAGTTATACCGGCGTTGTTCACGAGGATGTCCAGTGACCCGAAGTTTTCCACCGCGGCCTTAATGATTTTTTCCGCCTCGGCAAAGCTGCTTACGTCTCCCTGCACAGCGACGGCATTCCCGCCCATCGCCTTGATCTCTTCCACTACCTCTTCAACTGATTTAACGCTGCTTCTGTAGTTAAGCACTATGTTGGCTCCCAGGGAAGCCAGCTTTACAGCCACAGCCCTTCCAATGCCTCTGCTAGCGCCAGTGACGACCGCTGTTTTATTTTCAAGAATCCTATCGCTCATTTATTGCTCCACTTCCTTAATTTTATTTATTGCCTTCTGCAGCGAATCAACGTTTTCCACATTAATAGCTGTTACCTTCCTGTTGATCTTTTTCACGAAGCCGCAGAGCGCCTTTCCCGGGCCTATCTCGACAAACGTGTCCACTCCCGCTTCGAGCATTGTGTTTATTGTCTTCTCCCAGAGGACCGAGCTCATCACCTGTTTCTTGAGAGCCGCTTTTATGTCTGCTGAATTCTCGACGAATTCCCCTGTCACATTTGTGATTATCGGGATCTTCATGTCTTTTACAAGCATAGCCGCCAGCTCTTTCTCAAGCTTGACTGCAGCCGGCTCCATCATCGATGTGTGGAAAGGGCCGCTCACATTCAGCATTACCGCCATCATCGCTCCCGCTTCCTTTGCATTGTTAACTGCGGTTTCAACAGCCTTCACTTCTCCTGCAATTACTATCTGTCCTGGGCAGTTGAAGTTCGCTGCCTCAACCAGGCCCGCGTGAGCTGACTTTGCCAGGACCTCCCTGAGGACTTCTTCCTTAAGGCCTATTATTGCAGCCATGGCTCCAACGCCAGCTGGAACTGCCTCCTGCATGAACTTGCCCCTCTTTTTTATGAGCTTTACAGCATCCTCAAAATCGAAGGCGCCGCTGCATACCAGGGCTGAATATTCACCTAGACTTAGCCCTGCAGTGTAGTCAGGGAATATTCCCTCCTCCTCAAGAGCTTTCATGGCCGCTATGCTCATGGTCAGTATTGCCGGCTGCGTATTCTCTGTCTTGCCCAGCTCCTCTTCAGGTCCTTCGAAGCATATTTTGCTTATGCTGAACCCTAGCGCTTCGTCCGCTTTGTCGAAAACCTCTTTGCACACAGGTATGCTGTCGTATAGTTCCTTTCCCATACCGACATACTGTGCGCCTTGACCTGAGAAAATAAATGCTATTTTACCCATATTAACCTCCAAATTTATCTCACTATCATTTTATTCTGGACTTCGAAAATCTTTTCTTCTGCTTCCTTGAACATCTCTTCTATTATCTCTTTGCAGGTCTGTTCCTTTTTAACCATGCCCGCTATCTGTCCCGCCATTACTGATCCGTTGTCCACGTCGCCATACTTTGCAGCTTTGCTGAGAGCTCCCCTGCCCAGTTCCTCGTATGCTTCTGCCGGAGCGCATTCCTTTTCAAGCAGCTGAAACTTCCTTGTAAGCCTGTTCCTTAGAACCCTTACAGGATGTCCGGTCGCCCTTCCTGTAACCTGTGTGTCTATATCCTTAGCTTCAAGCACTTTCTTCTTGTAGTTGGGATGAACAGTGCATTCTTCAGCTACCAGGAATCTTGTTCCGACCTGAACACCGACGGAGCCAAGCATGAGCGCTGCAGCCAAGCCTCTTCCGTCGCCGATTCCTCCTGCAGCGATTACAGGGATATTCACGGCATCCACGACCTGGGGAACAAGAGCCATT
>JAGFXP010000069.1 GCA_017861315.1 Bacillota bacterium
CTTTTAAAACTAGTGGCTACTTGCAAAGAAATAGATCTCGGCAATGCAGGTTTCAAATATTATGACTTGGATGAATATGGCGATGTTTACTTCAGGATAGATGAGGAGCGAAAATTCTGGGAAGCTACGGTTAATTTCCGAAAAGACGGAAACAGCTATTTTGATTTTTATAGAATAGATGAAAAAGGACTTCGTTATGATAAATCTGAAATAAAGAAGCTTAAAAAACGATAAGAGAAATCAACCTCCAAGCCAGCGATTCAAAGATTGCTGACCCGGAGGTTTTCTGAGTGTTGCTAAATCACTACTCAACTTTCTTTCTAATATAAATTGCAACACAGGCCATTGCAAAAGCAAATGTTCCTGTAGCACAGCAAGCCAATCCCTCGATAGGGGCCGTTTTGCCTGCAAGGTACTCCTGAGCGGTGGCATAGAGAGTGATCATGATTAAAAGTATTCCTTTAGCAAACAGTATCCATGCTATTATTTCAAGAAGTGTTTTATAAATTTGCTTCATTTTATTTCCCCCCAGAATATAAATTTTTTTTCGAAACGCTATCTCTATATACCCAATTATAGTCTCGTTAAAAGATACATGCAACACAAATGGCTGAAAATTTGCAATATTCAGCAAATTTACAATTTAAATTCCTGGCAAATTAAAAAAATCAACCTCCAAACCAGCGATATCAGTTGCTGGTCTGGAGGTTTTCATATTTCTTGAAAATGGCAAATTATTTTTTGAAGAGCTCTTCAAACTGTTCCCTGTCGAAACTGCGGTATTCCTGGCCGTCCACGATAATGTACGGAGCAGACATCACGCCTTTCCTCATAATCTCTCTTCTCGCTTCTTTGTCCTCGGTTATGTTGATTTCCGTATACTGAATACCATGTTCCCTGAAGAATTCCTTTGCCTCATGGCAGTGGCTGCAGCCTGTAGCGGTGTAAATTATAACGTTGCTCATAGTAACACTCCTCTAAGCTTATTTTGAAATCATATTCCGAGACATATGCCTATGCTCTTCGCATCCTTTATAAGAGGACTGTCGAGCTCTATCAACCTCTTCCTGCCTGCATTTTCGCTGACATTCCTAAGGACTATATCATTCCCATCCAGTGCAACCATGTTTCCGAATTTGCCTTCAAGGAAAGCTCTGGCAGCGGCACAGCCGTATCTTGTAGCCAGTATCCTGTCATAGCTTGTAGGAGTGCCTCCGCGCTGCAGGTAACCTAGCACTGTAGCCCTGGTTTCGAAACCGGTCAGCTTCTCAATCTCGTCTGCCAGCTTCATTCCTATGCCTCCAAGCTTTATCCTGTCATAAATGTTTTTCTTGTTTTCCTTTCCGAAAACCTCTCCGCCGATTGGTTTTGCTCCTTCCGATACAACCATAATGCTGAATTTTTTGCCTATGTCATAGCGCTCCTTAAGCTTTTTGACAATGGCATCCATGCTGTAAGGTATTTCGGGTATGAGTATAACATCTCCTCCGCCGGCGATGCCGGAATAAAGGGCGATAAACCCGGAATCCCTTCCCATCGTCTCCACGATCATAACCCTGTGGTGGCTCTCGGCCGTAGTGTGTATCCTGTCAATCGCATCAGTCGCGAGCTGGACAGCGGTGTTGAAGCCGAATGTCAAATCGGTGCCGTAAATATCATTATCTATGGTCTTGGGGACGCCGACATATTTTATACCCTTTCGGGAAAGCGTGTCAGCAATGTACATAGAGCCCTCTCCGCCTATGATTATTATACCTTCAAGTTCGTACTTATTATAGGTTTCCATTATTCTATCTGAGTAATCTACAAACTGTATAGTTCCGTCGGCCTGTTCTACAGGGTACTGCAGAGGGTTGCCTTTGTTTGATGTTCCGAGTATCGTGCCGCCCTTTGCCAGTATCCCTCTCGCCATTTCAGGAGTTATCTCCTCGCAGTTGTCAAATATCAGTCCGTCATATCCATCCCTGATTCCAATTATTCTGCAGTCGCAGCTGTCCTTCAGCGTCTTGTAGGTTGCCCGTATAACGGCATTAAGCCCCGGGCAGTCTCCTCCGCCAGTAAGTATTCCGATATTCCTCATCTCATAACCTCCAATTCGAATTCCTCGCAGTGGGTTTGCTTGTTTAACTTTATTCTATATCATATTGTGAATTACGGGAAGAAAAAAATAAAGCGGCATTAGCAGGTTGGAAAGGCTCTTTTCGCAATAAAAGTGGTAGCGCTTTTCATAACTTCCATTTATAATAAATCTTGTATGGAATTTAACAGATTGTGAGGCAGGATTTATGATAGAAACTATACTTTTAGCTCTGATCTTTGCAAAATTCAGGGGCTACAGGATCAGACCTCTTTTTAAGGATTGGCCAATATATATTGTGATGATGTTTGCGCTGATCTATATTTTGCTTGAGATTGCGGTGTTCAACGGCAATTACAGCGTTGTTGGATTCTCGAATGTATATAAAATCCTGTACCTGACAGCATTCCTGGCACTGATAATTAGATACAGCCTTTATAAAAGCGCCATAGTGGGATCTGTTTCCGTTTTGATCGGCGGAGCTATGAACGACATAGCCATTGCTGCAAACAACGGCAAGATGCCGGTTTTTCCTACGGTTTCGTATCTGACAGGTTATGCCAGTCCGGATGCTTTTTCGAAGGTGAATGACATCCACGTTCTGGGGACTTCGGCGGTGAATTACAAATTCCTTACCGATGTCATAGATATTGGCTACAGCATATTGAGCCTCGGGGATGTGTTTATAAGGTTGTTTCCATTCATCATAGTGCTTTATGCTGCGAAGAGCTGCAGCGAAAGGGATTTGAAACAAGTTTGATGCAATGATGAATATGATTAAAAATATTTCTAAAATTATTTAAAATCTTCGGAATTTGTGCTATGATTAACTTGAGTAAATATATATGCAGTCAATTTCGATATTTGTACTATTATATGCGGTAAGAGGAGAAGTATTTATGCTTAAAATTTCGATGTTCGAATTTCTGTTAAGAGGACTGCCGGAGGCGTTCCTGTTTGTTTTTGCTGCCTTTGCACTTACAAGGACAAAACTGGATGTGAAGAAATACTTTTTGGCCAGCCTTATATTGGCTTCAGTAGCCTATTTGGTCAGATTTCTTCCTATTCAGTATGGGGTTAACTCAATCCTGATAATTTTTGTAATCATAGTAATGATGAACATAATATTCAAGATCGATATGATTGCTGCGATTCGCACGGGCATAACAATCATAATTATCGAATACATATGCGAAGGCATCAATGTCTTTCTTATCCAGGTGGTAATGAAGATCGATATGAATTACGTGTTCAGCAATGCTGATTTGAAGGTGCTGTACGGCCTTCCGTCCCTGGCGATTTTCGGTTTGATAATGGTTTTATATTATACAAAAATTGCAAGCAGAAAAGGGTTGAGGGTTATTACCGATGGAGAGATACAGTAAAGCTATCGCTGCAAAATTAGCCCTTGAACTGGATTATGACGACGACAAAAGAGAAGTTATGGCTTACGGTGCATTCGCTTTGATCCAGATGCTCATATCCATAGGGCTTGTAATCATATGCGGCTTGATATTTGACGTCGTTGCCGAGGCTCTTATAATATCGTTCACCGCCAGCATACTGAGGAAATATTCCGGCGGAGTCCACGCAAGTTCCCCAAACACCTGCACCTTCCTTGGAGTGGTCGTCTGCGTAGGCTTTGGGGTGCTTATAAAGCTGGTTTTGGCTCCGGTTATCGATGTGAGGATATTCATGATGGCTGGTATTCCTGGTTTTGTCTGGTCATTCTGCATGATCAGCAAGCTGGCACCGGTAGATACCCCAAACAAGCCGATAAAAACTGAAGAAAAGCGAAAACGGATGAGAAAGGGATCATTCGCAGTTACGGGTGTGTATCTCCTGATCATAATCATAAGCCTGTTGATTCATGTGTCTTTCAGCTCGGATGCTTTCTTTGCTTATTCCATGTGTGTAGCCCTGGGTGTATTCTGGCAAGTATTCACATTGACCGGAAGCGGACACCGGGTTATTGAAAAGTTAGACCTATTCCTACATATATTTCAAATATAACTAAGGAGGAGACTAAAATGAAAAACATAACAAAATTATTTGCAGTAGCGCTTACAGTAGTAGCAACTGCAATGGCATCATCGGCTTGCTTCTGGTTTATGCATCAGCCTGAAGAGCCAGCTTGCCTGAGAGAAGAATAGAGATAAGGCCGGCAATGCCGGTCTTATTTCTATTCCTGGCATAATTGACAATATTTTCATAAGAGGTATTAAGGATGAGTAAAATTTGCAATGACAAACAAAAACAAATAAACGATATAGTTTCGGTTGTTAAGTTATGCTCTCTGCTGTTCTCGGGGATTGTATTTTTCAAGTACAATTTCAAGGGCGATGGAGGAGAATACGGATTCAATTATCTGTTTTCTATAAACCTGATAATACTATATACATTGCTGCTGTCCATGATATACCTTATGTGGTCTTTTTCGACTGTCAAGAAATTCGATAATGAAAAATACATAAACTTAATACGAAACGTAGAGAATTTTTTGTTCATATTGATTTTCATAGGGATAGTTATGATATCCGGAAAAAACCTGAGCCAGTACAAATTCATTTTCCTTTTCATTATACTGACATCCTCGATTCAGTCGGGAATGAAGCAGGGCCTTTCCATTTCGATTATCTCATCCGCAGTAATCCTGGCCATAGACATGATATATGCGCCGGGTGAAACGGTTAACCAGTACTTCGAGAACGACCTGATACTGTCGGGGGTATTCCTGCTCACAGCCTGGCCCCTAGGATTCTACGTTAAAATTGAGAAGGAGCATATCGAGAAACTGGAAGGAATAGTGAATATTGACGGCCTCACGCAGGTGTTCAACCACAGATACTTTCACGATGCCTTGAAGGAAAAGATATCTTACGGAGACAAAAGCAATAAACCTGTAGCACTGGTATTTCTGGATATCGATTATTTCAAATACTACAACGATCTGTACGGGCACCTCATGGGTGATAAGGTTCTTAAGAAGATTGGCGTGATTTTGAAAAGCAGCACAAGGGAAAAGGACATTGTTGCAAGGTACGGAGGGGAAGAATTTGCAGTAATAATGCCGGACACGAATGAAGAGGAAGCCCTGAAGCTTGCTGAAGTGATAAGGCGTGAAATAGAAAAAGCATATTTTGAAGGCGAAGAGAACCAACCCAACGGAAGGCTCACAGCATCAATCGGGATTTCCATTTATCCAGACAAAGCAAAAAACGACCTGGAGCTTATCAACAGTGCAGATGATGCGTTGTACAGGGCGAAATTTTTCAACAAAAACAGGGTTGAAGCATACACCTCCATCCTCGACGACCTTAAGAAGGACATCGATGAGGAGCACATCGACCTTGTCACCTCCATCAAGACACTGATAAGCGTCATAAACGCAAAGGACAAGTATACATACTCCCACGTCGAAAGGGTGGTAATATATTGCAGGCTTATGGCGGATAAGCTGGGTCTGTGCGAAGAGGAAAAAAAGAAGCTGATATTCGGCGCATACATGCATGACATAGGGAAAATCAACATTGCCAAGGAGATACTTATTAAGAAGATGCCGCCTTCTGCTGAGGAATGGGAGATGTTGAAGCAGCATCCGTCGAACGGCGCAGCAATAATTGAACCTGTTGAATCGCTCAGGGTCATTGTCCCTCTCATACTTCACCATCATGAAAGGTATGACGGCAAGGGCTACCCGGATGGACTGGCGGGAGAGGACATACCTTATCTGGCCAGGGTGCTGACCATAGCCGACAGCTTCGACGCCATGACCTCCAAGAGATCCTATACGAACCTGAGAAAGACCTATGAGGAGGCCGCAGAGGAGCTGAGGGCCTGCTCGGGCACCCAGTTCGATCCGGAGCTTACCGAAATATTCATAAGGATAATCGAAGGAAACAAGGACAGCTTCGACGAGTACGAAGCATCATGACCTTCTTTTGAAAAGGAAAAAAGCCCAACAGGGCTTTTTTTGCTGTAAAATTTCTTCAATAATCCTTATCAGAATGATGGGGGAGTGACGGCAAAGATGACTTTTACATCTTCGCTGTACTCGTTTATCCATTTATGCCTCATTCCCATAGGTATCCTGACGCTGTCGCCGGTATCCAGCGGGATCACGCTGTTGTCCAGCAGGAGATTCACCTTTCCTTCCATTACAAAGGCAACCTCTTCACCCTCGTGCTCCAGAAGCTCTTCAGAGGAATCGGAACTCGGCGTCAGTTTCATCAGCGCCAATTCTATTGCGCCGTTTAAATCAGGTGACAGCAATTCATAAAGTATGTTTTCCCTTTCAGGGAGTATCATTTTCTTGCGCCTGTCTGCTTTGACCACCAGTTCCTTGGTGTTTGCTGAAGTTGTGAAAAAAGAAAACAGGGGAACCTCCAAAACCTTGGAGAGGGCATTCAACGTGTTGAGAGAAGGGTTCGCCAGCCCTCTCTCGATCTGGCTCAGCATTGAAGGCGTAACTCCAGTCAGTTTTGCCAAATCCTTTATATTCAGATTTTTGGATTTCCGATATTCTGATATCTTTTCTCCGATGTTTATATCGTCCATAGTGAGATCTTCCTTTCATGCGAAGCAATAAATACACGCTTATTATAGCATACTTGGGTTGTCATTCAAACAGTTTCGAGTAAATGTAGTTTAATTAATTAAATGATATTGACTTTAATTACGGCGTTTGTTAAACTGTATTTAAATAAATTGATTATAGTTAACTGTATTTAATTTATTTGTTTTTTTACCCGCAATGAAAACGGTTTATTGCAAACCTGTAAGAAAAAAGGGAGAGATGTAAAATGGAGAACAAAGTAATCGAAGGAAAAACTATAAGGGATTGGACACAAGAGTACCCGCTTATGAGCAAGATAATTTCGACAGAAGAGGTTTTCTGGACTAACCCTAAATATGAAAAATTTGAAGATGCGATTAAAAAGGTTTCACTTTCAGAAGAAGATGTAAAGGATGCGGAAGAGAGACTAAAAAGGTTCGCTCCCTATATAGCTAAGGTTTTCCCGGAAACGCAGAAAAATAACGGGATCATAGAGTCGCCTGTTGTAAGGATCCCTGAGATGCAGAAGAAGCTTGAGGAGATGTTCGGGCAGGACATCCAGGGAGAACTGCTTTTGAAATGCGACAGCCATCTGGCCATTTCCGGTTCAATCAAAGCAAGGGGCGGCATCTATGAAGTGTTAAAGCACGCAGAGGATCTGGCGATCGAAAACAACATGCTGACTACAGCCGATGATTACTCTGTTTTGGACAGCAGCAAATTCAGGGACTTCTTTTCCAAGTATTCCATCGCAGTCGGTTCCACAGGCAACCTGGGGCTCAGCATAGGAATCATGAGCGCGCAGCTGGGCTTTAAAGTTTACGTTCACATGTCTGCTGATGCAAAACAGTGGAAGAAGGACATGCTCAGGAGCAAAGGGGTTTTGGTGATAGAATATGCATCAGACTACAGCAAAGCTGTTGAAGAAGGCAGAAAGCAGTCAGAAGCAGACCCCAACATGTATTTTGTAGACGATGAAAATTCAAGCAGCCTGTTCCTGGGATATGCTGTTGCGGCATCAAGGCTGAAAAAACAGCTGGAAGAAATGAATGTAGTCGTGGACAAAGATCACCCGCTGTTTGTTTACCTTCCATGCGGAGTCGGAGGCGGTCCGGGAGGAGTTGCATTCGGCCTGAAGCTGGCATTCAAGGATAATGTGCACTGCTTCTTCGCAGAACCTACCCACTCTCCGTGCATGCTTATCGGAATGATGACGGAAATGCATGATAAAGTATCCGTTCAGGATTTCGGGATCGACAACATCACAGACGCGGACGGCCTTGCAGTAGGAAGAGCTTCCGGCTTCGTAGGAAAAACAATGGAGAACCTGATGAGCGGATGTTATACAGTGAAAGACGAGAACCTGTATGTTATGCTGAGCGCTCTCGTAGATACTGAGAATATAAGGCTGGAGCCTTCAGCGCTTGCGGGGATGCCGGGTTCAGTCAAGCTTTTCAAAGAGGCAGCCGGACAGGAATATATTGCAAAAAACAATCTGAAAGATAAAATGGCTGATTCAGCCCATATAGCCTGGGCTACGGGTGGAAGCATGGTTCCGAAGGATGTAATGGATGCCTATTACAAAAAAGGCCTTGGACTATCACTGATATAATAAATAATCAAAAAAATTAAAGAGCTCTTAACGGAGCTCTTTTTCTGTTCATGCCCGTTGTAATATATACACCCAGGAATACCAGCAGCCCGCCCAGGATCTGTACAGAGGTGATTTTCTGGCCAAGGGCCCAGCTCATGGCTGCAGTAAAAACAGGATTGAGGTTCAGGAAAACTCCAGCTTTGCTGGCGCCGATTTCCCGGACTCCCATATTCCAGAATATGAAGGAGCATACGGAGGGGAATATGGTGATGTAGGCGACGCCTGCAGCTGCAACTGTGCTGAGGTTAGACAAGTCGAGGCCCTGCGATAATGCGAACGGGGCCATGATGACGGCTGCGATCATGCCTGAAAGTGCTGTGGACGTTATCGGAGGAACGGCTGTAAGCTTCCTGCCTATCATCGAATAGATGGTCCAGGCTGCCACCGCAAGTATCATGAGCAGATCACCCGCGTTGAACTGCATAGCGAACACCTGCAGGAGATTCCCCTTTGTCATTATAACCAGGACTCCCAGGAATGAAACCGCTATTCCAAGACCCTGTATCCGGGATACCTTTTCCCTCAGGTAAAGGGCAGAAACCACGGCTATCAGCCCCGGATTTAATGAGTTGACCAAGGAGGCGTTTGTTGGCGATGTGAAATTGAGCGCGTAATAAAGAAGGGAGTTATATGCTGCAATTCCGAATACGGCCAGCCCTAAAAGGGAAGGCCAATTCCTGAGCACTTCTCTCCACTGAGGCTTTTCCCAGAAGCGGGCTATCCCAAGCAGG
>JAGFXP010000070.1 GCA_017861315.1 Bacillota bacterium
ACCAATTCGAATCTTGAGTAAAATGGTAATTGGAGAATATAATTTTATAAGAAGGACTATAAATACGAGGTTATCACTGTCGATAATGGCACCAGTAGTGTTATAATTGAAATATATAATTACGAGGAGGGATTCAATTGAGCAAGATTGCGCTTATAACCGATACGACAGGTGATCTTCCGGAGAGCACCATAGAAAAATACAACATACATGTTCTGCCTTTCAGGATAATATACAAGGACAGGGAATACAAGGACAAGTACGAGATAACCCCTGAGCAGGTGTACGGCGATCTTGAGAAGGAGGTCCCAACATCATCCTTTCCGGCCCTTGAGGACATGGAGAACCTCTTTGCAAAGCTGGAGAAGGAAGGCTACACGCATGCTATAGCGGTTGTCCTTTCATCGGGGCTTTCAGGGATATACAACGGCATGAAGGTGGCCAGCGAGAGCTATCCAAACCTCATCACGCACATATGCGACTCGCAGTCAATTTCGCTGGGCGAAGGTGCCCTGACGGAAGAGGTTGCAAAGCTGATAGCGGAAGGAAAGGATTTCGAATACATAGTTAATGAAATACCCGGCATAAAGAAGAGGATACACCTGTTCTTTGTCGTGGGAACCCTCGAATACCTGAAAAAGGGCGGAAGGATAGGAAAGGTGTCCGGGACGATAGCCGAGATGCTCAACATAAAGCCAATAATATCAGTGGATGACGACGGGATGTATTTCACATACGACAAGGTGAGGGGAAGGAAGCAGTCTCTGAACCGACTTGTGGAGATAGGCAACAAACTTTTGGACGAAAAGAAGTGCAGGGTATACATCATGCACGGCGACTCCGAGGTGGATTCAAGGAAGGTGTTCGAGGAGATCAAAAAACACCCGAATGCAGCGGAGTCTGAATTCGTAGGCTGCATAAGCCCGGTATCAGGAGTTCACAGCGGCCCGGGGCTCGTCGGCCTTGTAGTTGTAGAGCTGAACTAAACACCCATGATGCAGAGGCCAGCCTCTGCATTTTTTTATTTAAGTACCACTGATACTGTTTTTATTGCAGCGAAAATATGGTATCATTTGTTTATTGCAATAGACAGGAGGAACTACTGATGATTACAGGATATTTGATGATTTTTTTTGCTAAGATAGTCGAGGTCTCGCTGATGACGGTGAGGACCGTTCTCATAACAAGAGGTGAAAAGTTTTTCGGTTCCATCATAGGCTTCTTCGAGGTGATGATATGGCTTTACATAATAAGCACAGTGCTCGTGGGCATACAGGAGGATCCGGTAAGGATGGTTGTCTATGCGCTGGGCTTCGCCAGCGGAAACTACCTGGGATGCATGCTGGAGGAGAGGCTTGCACTCGGCATACTCACAATTAACGTAATATCTTCCGTTGACGACGGGATCAAGCTTGCGGATATCCTGAGGGATGAGCATGTGGGAGTAACTCTCATGGACGCGGAAGGCTTGCACGAAGTCAAAAAGATGCTGATTATCCATGCGAAGAGGAAGAGAAAAAGCGAGATAATAAGGATGATAGAAGAATCAGGGCTTGAAGCTATGATATCCATAAGCGATACTAAAACCGTTTACGGGGGCTACGGAATAAGAAAATAAGCTGTAACAGGAGGCGGACGAAAATGAAAAATTTTGTAAGTGCGGCCTGGCTGAACGCAAACCTGAACAGGGGCGATATCGTGATTGCGGACTGCAGGGGAGATCTTCTCGACAGGAGTTACGGTAGGCGGGAATTCGAAACCGGCCATATTGAGGGGGCGGCATTCCTGGATATAAGGGAAGACCTGTCCTCGGAGCAGGTGGTGCACGGAGGAAGGAATCCGCTTCCGGACATTGCTATCCTGAAGAAAACTCTGGAGAGGGCCGGCATCGGAAACGATACGACAGTCGTCGCATATGATGAGCTGAAGATAGCCAATGCTGCCAGGCTCTGCTGGATGCTGAGGTACATCGGCCATACAAAAAATTTCATCCTTGACGGGGGCATAAAAAAGTGGCTCGGCGAGGGTTATACGCTGGCAAAGGACAAGGAATACAGAGAACCGGGGAATCTGGAAATTTCCGTTAATGAGGGCCTGATAGCAGATGCGGGAAGGGTTGAAGGGATGAAAGCCGGAGGCGGGGCCTGCCTGATCGATTCCAGGACGGAACAGAGGTACAGGGGCGAAAAGGAACCCATTGATCCCGTTGCCGGACGAATACCCGGAGCGGTTAATTTTTATTGGAAAAACAGCCTCAAGGAAGATGGTACGATTTGCTCCGAACAGGAAATCAGGGATAGGTTTAAAGGAGTGGAAAAATTCGGGGAGGTCATAGTCTATTGCGGTTCAGGCATAGACGCAGCCTTCAATTTCATGCTGCTGGACGAGATCGGAATTAAGTCAAGGCTCTATGTGGGAAGCTTCAGCGATTGGATAACGTATCCCGGCAACAAAATCGAAAGGGGTGTATAGGGTGAAGGTAATAGTAATGGCTCCAAAGGGAAAGATGGGAAGGCTCATAGTGAAGCTGGCGGACTCGATGCAAGGACTCGAGCTTGTCGCCGCAGTGGGTCCGGCCGGAAGGGACTACATCGGCATGGATGCAGGCATTGCAGCGGGAACCGGAAAAGAGACGGGCGCTGCTGTCTATGACAATCTTGAGGACATCATAGACAGGGCGGACGTTGTGGTGGATTACACAAGCCCTGAAGTCTCCATGCAGGTCATGGAGGCTGCCCGGTCACACGGCAAGGCAGTGGTCTGCGGAACGACAGGCTTCAGCGATGCGGAGATGGAGAGGATTAAGGCGATATCCAAGGAGATACCGCTTGTGTTCGCGGCAAACACGTCAATGGTTGTCAATCTGATGTACAGGCTGCTGAAGACTGCGGCGGAAACCATAGGGAGCATGTCGGACATCGAGATAATCGAGATGCACGACAGGTATAAGAAGGACGCACCTAGCGGAACCTCCAAGGAGATGGGGCAGGTCATCGCAGAGGCAATGGGCAAGACGCTTAAGGAAGTGGCTGTGTTCGGCAGGGAAGGCAAGGGCGGGCGGGTGCCCGGCAGCATAGGCTACCACTCGGTGAGGGCGGGGGATATATCCAGCAGCCATACCGTGATGTTCGGCCTGCTCGGTGAAAGGCTCGAGCTTACCCACCACGCGCATAACTGGGAATGCTTTGCGAACGGCGCCTGCATGGCGGCGAAATTCCTTGAAGGCAGGCCTGCGGGGTTCTATACTGTTAAGGATGTTCTGGGAGGCGGAGAGGATGAATAGAAAAATAGAAGTGAACATATACGGCGTCGGAGAGGCTGTCATGGAGACCTGCTGCAGCAAGGTAGGCAAAGACAGCGGCAAGGGCTGCGGCGGAGGCTGTTCGGGCTGCCAGACCTCCAAGAAGACAATAGAGGCTTTCGCGGAGCTGGAGCAGTATCTGGAGATAAAAGGTGCGGCTGAGGTTGTGTCGATGAATTTCATAGAGGCTGACGAGGAAGGCATGATGGGCCACGAAGAGCTCAGGGAACTCATGAAGCAGGGCTTCACGCTGCCGATAACTATAATCGACGAGGTTCCAAGATACTACGGCGGGATCTCAAAGGAACTCATACTGAAGGATATACTTGAACTTAAGGAATACTACGGTCAAAAAATATAAAAGGCATACATGATTAAAAATAAAACAGAGCTTTATTTTTTAATGCAAATCATGTATACCGGAGGGGCGATTTATTAAGTTGTCTCAAATGTTATTAAAAACAATTATATCTGAGCCTCTGAGGCTTGTCAACAGGATTTTCAAGAATTGTTGTTAGTTATATTTCTGTCAATGGAGGGTATCTTATGTTGCTGATAAAAAACGGAAAAGTGATTACAATGGCTGGGGAGATATATGAAAAGGGCGATATCCTTATAGAGGACGGGAAGATAGCCAATCTGGGCGAGAGCTTAAGCACAGCGCCTGATGCAAAGGTCATCGATGCTAAAGGCTGCTGGGTCATGCCGGGGCTGATCGATGCACATTGCCACATAGGCGTCATGGAGGAGAAGGTCGGCTTCGAGGGCAGGGACCTCAATGAGGCAAACGATCCCGTGACCCCGCACATGAGGGCTCTCGACGGAGTTAACCCCCTTGACCACAGCTTCCGGGATGCCAGGAAGGCGGGGATCACTGCCGTTATGACAGGACCAGGAAGCTCCAATGTCATTGGCGGTCAGTTCCTGGTCATGAAGACAGCCGGCACCTGCGTGGACGATATGGTCATCCTTGAGCCTGCAGCTATGAAGGTTTCCTTCGGCGAGAACCCAAAGAGGACCTTCAGCGGAAAAAACAAGACGCCCATAACCAGGATGGGGATCGCCGCGCTCCTAAGGGAAGCGCTTACGGCGGCGTGCAACTACAGAAGCCGGAAGAGCAGGGCCCTGAGCAGCGGACAGGAGTTCGAAAAGGACTTGAAGATGGAGGCGCTCCTTCCCGTGCTGAACAGGGAGATCCCGCTTAAGGCGCACGTCCACAGGGCGGATGATATAATGACAGCGCTGAGGATCGCCGGGGAGTTCGGCCTGGACATAACCCTGGACCACTGCACTGAAGGCGATCTGGTCATTAGCAAGATAATCGACTCGGGAGCGCCTGCCATAGTGGGGCCGATCCTGACCTCCAAGTCGAAGGTGGAGACGAGCAAAAAATCCTATGCCACGGCAGGGAGGCTCAGCAGGGCTGGCGTGAAGACAGCCATATGCACGGACCATCCCATGGTGCAGATCGGCCATCTTACCATGTCCGCCGCTTATGCGGTGAAGGAGGGCATGGAAATGATGGATGCGCTGAAGGCGATAACAATAAACGCCGCAGAGATAATCGGAGCCGGACACAGGATAGGAAGCATAGAACCGGGCAAGGATGCAGATATAGCCATTTTTGACGGCGATCCGCTGCAGATGTACACGGCAACGGTCTGCACGATCATTGACGGCGAGATTGTATACGAGAGAATGAAAAAATGAAATTTTTAGGGATCAGGTGATTTGATGAGTAAGAAAGTAGCAGTGGGGATGAGCGGAGGAGTCGACAGTTCTGTTGCCGCATACCTCCTTAAGGAACAGGGATACGATGTTATAGGTATCAACATGCAGGTGTGGCAGGAAGATGGCTGCAGTTCTTCAAGCGCAGCGGAGGATGCAAGGAGAGTTGCCGACAAGCTGGGTATACCTTTCCATGTCGTTGATTTCAAGGAATGCTTCAAGGAATGGGTAATAGACTATTTCATAGACGAATACATGAACGGAAGGACTCCGAATCCCTGTGTTGCATGCAACAAGCATATAAAGTTCGGCGAGCTCCTCAAAGCTGCTATGGCCCTGGGCGCAGACTATGTGGCAACGGGCCACTACGCGGTTATCGAGGAGAAGGGCGGAAGGTACCTGCTCAAGAACGCGGAGGATGACAAAAAGGACCAGACCTATATGCTCTATGGCCTCACCCAGCACCAGCTGGCACACACGCTCATGCCCTGCGGAGCCTTCAGAAAGGACAGGATAAGGGAGATAGCCAAGGAGATAGGGCTCCTGGTCCACAACAAGAAGGACAGCGAGGATATATGCTTCATCCCCGACAAGGACCACGGCGGCTTCATAAAAAGGCAGGTACCCGGCAGGCTGGCCGAAGGAAATTTCGTGGACAAGAACGGGAAGGTCCTGGGCAGGCACAAGGGGATCGCGTACTACACCATCGGGCAGAGGAAAGGGCTAGGCATAGCGCTGGGGATCCCTGTCTTTGTTACGGACATAATACCGTGGAGGAACGAAGTTGTCCTTGGCAGCGAGGAGGAAATATTCAAGACAGAGCTCATGGCAAAGGATGTGAACTTCATACCTTTCGATACGCTGGAAGAGCCAATCGAGGTCAGGGCAAAGATAAGGTACGCGGCCAAGCCGTCACCAGCAGTCATATACCCTGAGTCTGGAAACAGGGTGAGGGTGGTGTTTGCCGAAAAGCAGAGAGCCATAACAAAAGGACAGTCCGTGGTGTTCTACGATGGCAGCTATCTTGTCGGCGGCGGAGTTATTGAATCGATTCTATAATCGGTGGTATAATGTATAAAAACAGCGGCAATAGCAGGAAAGGTGGATATATATGAAGAAGAAGATGAAGATCGAAGGAATGAGCTGCGAGCACTGCGTGAGAAGGGTAAAGAGCGCTTTGGAAGAGATAATGGGCATAAGCAATGTCGAGGTTGACCTGGAAGAAAAGTTGGCTACGTTCGATGCAACCGACGACGTGAAGGATTCCGACTTAAAGTACGCAGTCGAGGAAGCCGGCTACGAAGTGGTAAATGTGGAAATAGTCATATAATTCGCACTTGCTTTTTGTACCATTGTTTGTTACACTACCTTTAATGATTTTATATTGTCGGGTGAAGATAGCGGGATGAATGAACCCAGACCGTTATTGGACGAGACTCTGGAGAGACTCGAAAGAGCACCGAAGGGGAAAGTCGGCTTTTGCCGGCGAAACTCTCAGGTAAAAGGACAGAGATAGCTGAAAGTTACAACTTCAGTTTATTTGCTTTGCAGAGTCTAAAAATGTAAATTTTTAGGCTCTTTTTCTTTTACGACCAATAAGTCATAATATTTCAATCAAACGTCAGGAGGAATGTAAAAATGAAAGCTGTAATTACTGTTATTGGAAAAGACAAGACCGGGATAATATTCGGGGTGACTTCCGTGCTTGCCGAAAACGACGTCAACATAATGGACATCAACCAGACCATAATGCAGGAGTTCTTCACCATGATAATGCTGGTTGACCTGAAGGGCATGAAGGGCGGCTTCGAGGAGCTGAAAAAGAAGCTCGAGAAAAAGGCCGAGGAGCTCAAGGTGACGATAAGGATACAGCACGAAGACATATTCAACTGCATGCACGAAGTATAATACAAAGGAGATAAACGGATGCTGAATAACAGGAATATTTTAGAGACCATAAACATGATAGAAAAGGAAAACCTCGACATAAGGACCATAACAATGGGTATATCGCTGCTTGACTGCTGCGACAGCGATGGGGAAAAAGCGAGGCAGAAGATATATGACAAGATAACGACACTGGCGAAGGACCTGGTAAAGGTGGGCGAGCAGATCGAGCTCGAATACGGCATTCCCATCATCCATAAGAGGATATCTGTAACCCCTATAGCGCTGGTTGCCGGATGCAGCAGCGATACAAACTATGTTGAATATGCCAAGGTGCTGGACAAGGCGGCCAAAGCCGTTGGCGTCAACTTCATAGGCGGATTTTCAGCGCTTGTCCACAAGGGATATACAAAAGGCGACAGGATACTCATAGATTCAATACCTGAAGCGCTGGCATGCACCGACCTTGTGTGCTCTTCGGTCAACGTTGGAACCTCAAAAGCGGGCATCAACATGGACGCCGTGGCCCAGATGGGAAGGATTTTCAAGGAAACGGCTTACCTTACAAGGGAAGCGGACAGCATAGGCTGCGCAAAGCTTGTGGTGTTTGCAAACGCAGTTGACGACAATCCATTCATGGCAGGCGCATTTCACGGCGTAGGAGAGGCTGACTGCATCATCAACGTGGGAGTAAGCGGACCTGGTGTTGTAAAGAAGGCCCTTGAGAACGTAAGAGGAGAGAGATTCGATGTTGTTGCAGAAACCATAAAGAAGACTGCATTCAAGATAACAAGGGCAGGTCAGCTCGTTGCCAATGAGGCTGCAAAAAGGCTCAATGTTCCGTTCGGAATAGTAGACCTTTCACTTGCTCCGACGCCTGCAGTCGGAGACAGCGTAGCAAGGATCCTCGAGGAGATAGGCCTTGAGGTGTGCGGCTGCCACGGAACGACAGCGGCGCTTGCTATGCTCAACGACGCTGTAAAGAAGGGCGGAATCATGGCATCATCAAACGTCGGAGGCCTTAGCGGAGCTTTCATACCTGTAAGCGAGGACGAGGGCATGATAGCTGCTGTGGAGTGCGGTGCGCTTAACCTGGAGAAGCTTGAGGCCATGACCTGCGTATGCTCAGTAGGTCTCGACATGATAGCGATCCCGGGAGACACGCATGAGTCAACGATAGCGGCGATCATAGCTGACGAAGCCGCAATCGGCGTAATCAACAACAAGACCACCGCAGTGAGGATCATACCTGTATACGGAAAAGGCCTCGGAGAAAAGGCTGTTTTCGGAGGTCTGCTGGGCGAAGCGCCTATAATGGCCGTGAGCAAGTTCTCAAGCCTCGACTTCGCAAGCAGGGGCGGAAGGATTCCGGCACCGGTGCACAGCTTTAAGAACTAAAACACTAAACTACAGGCCCGGCTACGCGGAAATTCCCGTCTGCCGGGCTTTTTTATCATCCGAATATTGACAATAGATGTAATAAGTTGTATTATTTGCCTAAACATATTCTTTCGTTTTTGTTTCGCCGTGATGAGGATATATGCAAACTCTAAACAAGTTTAAATATTCTGACTTTTTATGGATTAATGGTTTAAAGTTTGGTATGATTAAGGTATTAATTTATGTTTGGAGGGTTTTCAAATGAGTTTTAAGATTACGGACAGTGTTACCTGGGTTGGGAAGATAGACTGGGAACTCAGGAAATTCCACGGAGACGAGTATTCAACTCACAAAGGTTCATCCTACAATTCATACCTAATCAAGGATGAGAAAACGGTGCTCATAGATACAGTCTGGCAGCCTTTTTCCAAAGAATTTGTTGAAAATCTGAAAAAGGAAATCGACCTGGACAAAATCGACTACATAATAGCCAACCATTCGGAAATCGACCACAGCGGCGCGCTGCCTGAGCTTATGAAGGAGATACCGAACACTCCAATATACTGCACAAAGAGCGGAAAGACAATCCTGAAGGGTCACTACCACCAGGACTGGAACTTCGTTGAAGTGAAGACAGGGGATACTCTTGATCTGGGTGAAAACAAACTGACTTTTGTGGAAGCCA
>JAGFXP010000071.1 GCA_017861315.1 Bacillota bacterium
TGAGCAATTGCAGGAGGCGGGGTGTTTATAACCACTTCTCCGATGGATTTGGCACCGAAAGGACCCGTAGGCTCATAGCTTTCTTCAAAAGCTGTCCTGACGCTTCTTATGTCCTTCCTTGAAGGGATTTTGTACTGCATGAATGTATTTGTCTGCAGCCTGCCCTTGTAATCGTAATGCACTTCCTCATACATGGCCATACCAATGCCCTGGACGATTCCGCCCTCCAGCTGGATCCTTGCCAGATTCGAGTTTATTATTGTTCCGCAGTCCGCAACAGCAACGTAGTCAATCAGGTCGTATTTCCCTGTCTCGAGGTCCATTTCCACCTCTGCAAAGCCTGCGACGAAAGGAGGAGGTGATATCGGGCTCCCGTAGGTGGCAAATGCGGACAGCTGTTTGCCGCTTCCAAGCACCGCTTTTTCAGCAATCTTTCTGACGCTTACGCTCCTGTCCTTGTTCAAAACTTTTACCCTGTCTCCGCAGAATTCCGCGTTTTCAGCAGGGACATCAAGAAGCTCGGCTCCGCTATCGACTATCTTTTTCTTCAATTCCTCAGCGGCTTTGACCACAGCCATCCCTGTTACATAGGTTCCGCTGGATGCGTAGGAGCCCGGGTCGAAAGGGCAGGAATCGGTATCCGCAGAAACAACCGTGATGTTCTCCATTCCAGCGACCAGGACCTCCGCCGCCATCTGGGCATGGATGGTGTCCCCTCCGGTGCCGTTGTCGGTGGAGCCGATGAGCAGGGTGTAATTCCCGTCATCGTTAAGCCTAACCTCAGCGGAACCGGTATCGATTTTTGCTACGCCCGAACCCTGCATGGTTACGGCCATGCCGACAGCTCTAACCTTGCTGCCGCCAATCACCGTCATCGGGAACTTGCTGTCCCAGCCTATCATCTTCTTGCCGGTCTCTATGCACTGGTGGAGCGCGGTGCTGCCCAGCATTTCGTCATAATGGAAAAGCGAATTTTCGCCTTCCTTGATTATGTTTTTAAGCCTTATTTCGCAAGGATCCATGTTGAGCTTTTCTGCCAGCCTGTTTATCGTGCTCTCGACCGCGAAGGTTCCCTGGGTGGCTCCGTAGCCCCTGAATGCACCCCCGGGCGTCTTATTTGTATAGACAACCTCTCCGATAAATCTTATGGCTTTTGTTTTGTTGTAGAGAGGCAGGGTTTTGCTGGCAACAAGACCTATGGTGGTTGAGCCGTGCTCCCCGTATGCTCCCGTGTCGGAAAGCGCATTTATGTCGATAACTTTTATGAAGCCTTCCTTGTCCGCGCCCATCCTAACCTTGACCCTCATTGCGTGGCGGCTGTTGGAGGCGGTGAAGGTTTCAGTCCTGTCCTGTACGATAAGGGCCGGTTTGCCGGTTTTCATTGTGACAATTGCAGGGAATATCTCAGTGCAGGCTGTCTGCTTAGCACCGAAGCCGCCGCCTATACGAGGCTTGATGACCCTTATTCTGCTCGAAGGCATCTTAAGGGCTGTCGACAGCATCCTTTTCACGTGGAAGGGCACCTGCGTTGAGGATATCACGACAAGCCTTCCGGCATGGTCCAGGTAGCTGAAGGAACGATGTGTCTCCATCATGGCCTGGGCAGTAGCCTGGGTGTAATAGGTCCCCTCAACGGTTATATCGCATTTTTCAAGCTCCTCTTCCAGGCTGCCCGCTTCGAAATGCTGCCTGGAAACTATATTCTTCTCCTTTACCATCCCGATGTCAAAATTGCAGTGAAGGTCCTCCTCGGGATGCACTACAGTGCTGCTGCCCGATGCCTTTTCAAAATCAAGAACAGGTTCGAAAACCTCGTATTCAACCTTTATAAGTTTAAGTGCCTGAAGCGCTGTTTTTTCGTCAACTGCCGCCACAATCGCCACCTCGTCGCCGACATACCTTACCATCTGGTCCAGAATCAGCCTGTCGTAAGGGGAGGGTTCAGGATAGGACTGGCCTGCCAGCGTGAACCTGGCATCAGGAACATCCCTGTAGGTCAGCACGCATTCCACTCCCTCAACCTGCTGGGCTTTTGCGACATCTATGGCCGTGATTTTTGCGAAAGCGTGGGGACTCCTCAGAATTTTTATGATCAGGGCGTCTTTAGTAGAAAAATCTTCCGTGTAGACCGGTTTTCCGGTGGTTATGGCCAAACCGTCAATTTTCGGTATGGCTTTTCCTATTATCTTCATCTAATTCACCCCCATGTATTTCTTCACAGCCCTGAGCTGGCCCACGTAGCCTGTGCACCTGCAAAGGTTGCCGGTAAGGTAGTGGATAATATCTTCCTCGGTAGGGTTTTTTAGCTCGTTTTTCATGGCCAGAACAGTCATTATGAACCCGGGGCTGCAGAATCCGCACTGGTCTGCACCGCCCTCGACGAGAATCCGGGCGAATTCCTCCGCCTGCGGCTGCACGCCTTCTATTGTGGTGATGCTTTTGCCGTCAGCCTTTATTGCGAGCATGGAGCAGGACAGCACAGGCTTCCCGTCGATCCATACAGTACAGAGACCGCAGTTTGAAGTGTTGCAGCCTTCCCTGATGCTCAGCATGCCGTGTCTTCTCAGAGTATCTGCCAGGAATTCATTGTTGTCTATTTCGAATGCGGCTTTTTTGCCGTTTAGCGTAACATTTATTTGCATGAAAGCACCTCCTTGATCGCCCTTTCCACGAGTACCCTGCACAAATTTTCCCTGTATTCCTTGGTGCCCCTCATGTTGGTGCCGAAATTCAGTTCCTCCTGTGCAAGCTTAGCGGCTTCAGCTATCAGAGCTTCATCCATGGAGCTACCAAGACCTTTGCCGCTTATAAGCGCCGACGCATTTTTGGCGATCCTCGCAGTGGATGGCCTCGCTCCTACAACTATCCTGAACTCGTCGTCCAGCTTAGAGACGGAGACATTCAGTATGGAATAGTCGCAGGCGGCATTCCTGAAGTTCTTGTAGACTGCTTTGCGGTCGTCGGCTTTAAGGAATATCCTGACGAGGATGTCTTTTTCGTATGGCCTGTTCAGGAATTCCTCCAGGGACATCCTGCCGCCCTTGAAAAGTTCAACCTCGCAGTCAAGTGCAAGAAGAGCGGTGAGAGGATCTGAAAAGCCGTATTTTGAGAAGACGGACGCTCCCGCAGTTGCTATGCTCCTGAACTGAACTCCTATGAGGTCAGCTACAGACGCCGCTGCAACACCGTTGAAGTATTTGTTGAGCACCGGGCTTGTTTCAAGGTCTCTCAGTGAAGCGTACGCTCCGATTTCAACAAAGCCGTTCTCCTCCTTGATATAGTTCAGGTTAAGCTTTGACAGCTCGATCCCTGTTGATATCCTCTTGGAGCCCATCTTCAGGTAGCCGCACCCGCCGAGAATTGTGTTGTTTTTGCTCTTTATCAGTAGTTCGTAAGCCTCATCCAATGTTGCCGGCTGAACCAGGTTCATCATTGTAAACATATTTTAGCCTCCTTGTTTTGAAGATAGAGTATTGCTTCAAGTACTCCTCCTGCTATGTTCCTTGCCTTCTCGGATATGAAAAAGCAGTTCGGTTTTTCATCCAGCCTGGGGTCTATGTCCGCAATTTTCATCCCTTTGAAAACACTGCTATTGTCTCTTATTACGCCCCTGAGTATGCCGTCTATTGTGGCTCTGACTTCACAGGTGCCGATCCGGGCTATTACGTCTCCCTTTGAGACAGTATCGCCGATCCCGGCAGCAGCTTCTATGATTCCGGCGGCCGGACTCTTGATTACCCTGTCCTCCGAATGGCCTGCAATTTCTCCGGGGATACCCGTGTCGGGTATGGCGCTGCCGTCGAAGATAAGCCTGCCCAGGCTGTGCCCCCTCATTGTCTCTATGACAACATCGACATCAGAGCCTGCAGTGAAGCCCGGCCCCAGCGCTATGGTTATGGGCGCCATGTCCCTTTTCGTTCCCAGATTCTTTTTGGCCAGGATTGCATCCACAACAGCCAACGGCTTCAGGATGCCGATAAGGACACCGTTCGGGTCCACCGCCACGGGGACGGTTCCTTCCTCCCAGCAGAGGCTGATGTCTTCAAGGGAGCTGACGAGCTTTGCGGTAACTCCCTCCACCTCGGCTTTGCCGTCGTAAACAGCCTCGCAGAAGGAAACCTTGCGCCTGATCGCTGTGGGATTTTCCGTCTCCAGCACCAGCACCCTGTATCCGCATTTGCGGAGCTTGTAGATGGTCCCCGTGGCTATGTCTCCGCCGCCCCTTACAACCACGATATCCTCATTTCTGGGCTGGGACTCGATAAGCTCCATATATTCTTCTTTTGTATCTATGTCCAGCAGCATCGAGCTGTTCCTGACTTCCACCAGGAGCACGCTCCCGGGGTGATTCCTTATGATCTCCCTGCCGCCGGTATCGCCTGTGAGCGCCAGGAGCTCCTCCCTGAACCGTTTCGGGAATATCACGGGAGCGCCTTTCCTGCCTTCGAATACAGGGACAATGATGAGGCCGGGGTTTTCCGAAAAGCTTTCTGTTAGGAGCCTGATGGTCTCCTCATCCAGCAGAGGCTGGTCACCTGAAAAGAACATATATGCATCGCAGTCCGGTGAATTAAGGATTCCGGCCTTCACGGATTCGCTCTGTCCTGCATCCGCTTTGGCATTGTATATAGTGCTTACGTTCCTCAAGCTGCCTCTTTCAAGCACATCCTCATTTCCTGAAACCAGAAACACGCTGCTCAGGCCGGAGCCAATAACATGGTCCATGACGTGGTCGATCAGCGGTTTGCCGTTGTAAAGCAGAAGGAGCTTGTTTCTTCCCATCCTTCTGGAGAAGCCTGAAGCCATTATTATAGCGTTTATCATCATTACCTCCCGGGGACTATAATATATACTATCTTTTCGCCTGTGGAATTCCTGAACAAGCCATCCTTGTGAAAAACGAGCGATGCGAGGTGGTCCTCGTTGATCCGGTCATGCATCCTCGCCCCGGTAATATTCATGAATTCGTCCACACGGTGGACATTTTCTTCGTCGACTGTCAATCCAAGGGCATTGAGGTTCAGCACTCCGACAGTATGGGTGGTGCTGCCGCAGATAACGGGTTCGCTTTTGCTCCAGCCCTTGATGAGCTTTCTTTTTGCGCCGTCGCTCTCAACAAGCACATAGTCAAAGAAAGGTGCCAGCCTGTCAACATCCCCGGGCGCCAGACCGATTATCTTGTTCTCATCATTGACTGCGCTTCCATAGATGTATATTCCGTTGGCTGGCATCCTGTTGTACATATCGAAATTTGAACTTCCTATGGCCATGAAATCATACTGGCCGGGATAAGGCACATATATTTTCGTGGTTGTGGTCACCAGTACTTTGCCGGACCTTGACAGCATGCCGGCCAGGGCAAACATAAGCGTTGTTTTTCCGCCGGCTCCCACGATTGAGACTACGCATCTGCTCATAATTCAACTTCCTAACCTGTTTTTAAATACATTATACAGTTAATTTTTGTTTTTCATCAACAATTTTTTTAGCCGGAAGGACAAAAACAAAGGGACCGGTAGCCTGACCTTCAAACCACCGTTCCCTTGATAAAAGTTTAATTGAACTTGTATACTCTTCTTGCAATCCTGTATGCGTCTACGGTTATCTTTCTGCCCAAACGCCCGGGCATATTTGTCATGCCGCCAAGGGAGCTGTACTTAATCTTCCTGTAGGTGGCAGGGTTGTTCTTCTTAAGGAAGGACCACAGCGCTTTCTGTTTAAGCACAGCCTTGTAGCTGCCGTCAACTGAAAGGAGCACGGTGCATATGGCCATCATCATGGAAAGGTACCTGAGCATGTAGCCGGCCAGCTTGGGTTGGGTCCTCTTCAGCTCCTCCAGGTCGTATGCGTCGATCATGAGCCTGGTGACCTTGAGCTGCTGGTTGATCCTCTTTATCATGACTTTCTCGTTTACGCTCTGGTCGCTTCGCCCGATGAAGTACCTGTACAGATCTGTGTTCAGGTAGTACATCGTCTCTACGTCCGGAAGAGGCTGGTAAACGAAAATATTGTCCACGTAGAAGGTGTGTTTAGGAAGCTCGATGCCGGATTTCCTGAGGATTTCGGTCCTGTATATTACGGAGTGCATCAGAAGGTACTGAGTCGGCTTGAAGTGGCCAACATCCTCCCAGGTGAAGATCCTGTCTTCGGGGAATGTCCTGTGGTACTGCTGGGTAAAGCTGCTGTTGTCCTCTGCGTGCTCGTACACATAGTTCGTTATCAGCAGGTCCACCGGTTCGCTCATGGCTGCGAATTCCCTCAGCTTGTCCATGACCGCGAGGAGGCTCTCCCTTTCTACCCAGTCATCTGAGTCCACTACCTTGTAGTAAAGGCTTGAGGCATTCCGTAGGCCCTGGTTGACGCCTTCGCCGTGTCCGCCGTTTTCCTGGTGTATCGCACGGATTATCCCAGGGTACCTGGACGCGTAGTCGTCGGCGATGCTTCCCGTCTCGTCCTTGGAGCCGTCGTTTATGAGTATTATCTCTATATCATCGCCGGCATCAAGTAGGCTGTCGATGCATTTGTTCATGTATGCTGCGGAGTTGTAGCATGGTACGGCAAAAGTTATCAGTTTCAATCTAATGCTCCTCCTTGTCAATAAGTGAATCAGAGAGCTGCAGGGCTCGGAACACGATGGCATCCATGTTGTAGTATTTATATTCTGCCAGCCTCCCAAGAAGGTGAAAGTCCTTGAAGCTTTCGGTGAGCTGGCGGTATTCCTCATAAAGGCCGTCGTTTGCCGGGTTGTTTATTGAATAGTAGGGGATCTGGCCTTCCGCCCCTGTGTACGCCCGAGGGTATTCCTTCATTATGGTCGTCTTGTTCCTGTTGACCTGGCCGCTGAGGTGCTTGAACTCTGTGATCCTCGTATAGTCCTGGTCTACAGTATAATTGACGGTTCCGTATTTCTGGAACCATTCCATGTCGTAGGTCTCGAAAAGGAAATCAAGGGTCCTGTAAGGGAGCTGCCCTAACCTGTAGTCGAAGAGCTCATCTACTGCCCCTGTAAAGATTACCGTTCCGCTGAAGGGCATGCCGCGGAACATCAGGCCGCCGCCTTCAAAGCCCAGGACGTCCTTGATGTCTGTGTTCAGCAAAACTTCTATGTTCGGGTGGTCGAGCATCTTTTCGAACAGAGGAGTGTATCCGTCCTTGGGGATGCCCTGGTATGTATCCTGGAAATACCGGTTGTCCCTTGATACGAAGACAGGGACCCTGGCGGTAACCGCCGGATCTATCTCTTCGGGAGCCAGCCCCCACTGCTTCTGGGTGTAGTACAGGAACACATTCCTGTACACGTAATCTGCCAGCTCTGCAAGTTCTGGGCTCTCGTCCTTTTTCAGCTCAAGGATGGTTACCTTCTTCTCCATTCCGTAGGTCTCAACCAGCATCTTCTCCAGCCTGTCAGCCTTTTCGCTTTCATAGACCATGTGCAGGGAATTCAGGTTGAAGGGCACAGGGATGAGCTTCCCGTATACATTCCCGGCAACCTCGTGCTGGTAGTCGCGCCACTGGGTGAAGCGCGACAGGTAATTGTAGGCCCTGGCCAGGTTGGTGTGGAAAATGTGAGGGCCGTATTTGTGGATAAGTATACCCGCATCATCCAGTTCGTCGTAGGAATTGCCTCCTATATGGCTTCGTTTTTCTACAAGCAGCACCTTCTTGTTTCCGCGTTCTGCCAGTTCCCTGGCTGCAACAGCTCCTGCAAATCCGGCGCCTGCAACTATACAATCGTATTTTTCAATATCTTTAGTCATTTTTCTACCTTCGCTTTTATAGATTGGAATATATATGAAATCATCATAGAACCCTTTAAGGATACCTCATATTCAGGTTCATTACAAGCCCATTTTCATACGTCAGACCGCGCCGGTGTTGAGGTCCGGTATCTCGCAGTATATGCTTCCAAGGTCGTTTACACCGAGCTGTTCCCACATGTCCTGCATAGGGCAGTATTTGAAGTTTTATCTTTCCCATGTTATTCCTCCCCCTGAAATATTTCTCTACATTTAAAGTACATAATAAAATGATATATTTAATCTGCTGATAATTCAAGTGGCTGCAGGAATACAAACCTGTTGACAAAGGAAGTCGCAGGTAATATAATATATAGAATCAACAAAATATTGTTATCAAGAGAGGCGGAGGGACTGGCCCTATGAAGCCCGGCAACCAGCATGATTCATTTGCATGCAAGGTGCCAATTCCTGCAGACACAGTCTGAGAGATAAGGATGCGTTTAAAGTGTGGTTTATGACTGCTTCCTTACGGGGATGCAGTTTTTTGTTTTGCTCCCAAATATTATGTTATATATTCTCATCAAGAGAGGTTGAGGGATTGGCCCTATGAAACCTCGGCAACCTGCAGGTTCATTTCCTGAAAGGTGCCAACTCCAGCGCCAAAAGGCGGAAGATGGGAAAGGTTAAGCTTGCTTTTTGCGATAGCCTTTTTCATCTTTACGGTGAAAAAGGCTATCGCCGTTTTTATAGATAAAAATAAATGAATTGAGGAGAGATATCATTATGAGAGAAGAAAATTTGAAATTCGACACGCTTCAGCAGCACGCAGGATATGTTCCTGATCCGACGACAGGGGCAAGGGCAGTTCCGATATACCAGACTACCGC
>JAGFXP010000004.1 GCA_017861315.1 Bacillota bacterium
GGGGTCGCAGGTTCGAATCCTGTTGGGTGCACCAAAACCGTTAAATAGCAAGGCTTTCACAGATTTGTGTATGGCCTTGTTTTCGTTTTTTGGCAAAAATATGCAGATTCATACCTTCAACTTATTCATAATGCTTATAACGGAAGCGATTTGCAAACGCTCACAATTTGTTTTTTGAATAATTGTAAAAATATGGTATTATAATATTGACAATGAAAGCGGTGGGTATTAGAATGATAATAAATAGAAAATTCTGAAAATACTGACACTATAGATATAATTTGTTGAAAAACTGAATATGTTATGATAAGTGTCGAACTATATAATCTATATTGGCACATTATTTCCTTTAAATAACAAGCTGTATAGCCGACCAAAAGGGTCGGTTTTTGTGTCACTAAAACAAAATAGTCATTGAGGAATTAGGGTGATAAAAATGAAAAGAAAGACTACATTAACTTCAATTATATTGATATCGATTTTTCTGCTTGTCGGATGTATTAGTTCAAAACCTAATACAGAAACCTCAGGCAGCTTGCCGAAAGCAGAGTACACTAAAGAAGATCTGAAAGATCTGCCGCTGGCTGTAGTGCTTCTTGGCAACAAGTGGGGCTATATTGACCAAAAAGGGAATGTTGTAATCGATTTTAAATTTGATGATGCCTATTCATTTTCCGAAGGTCTTGCAGAGGTGCGGGTTGGAGGGAGATGGGGTTTTATCGATAAGTCTGGTGAATTTGTCATAGAGCCGCAATATCAAGAGGCCCTTGGTTTTTCTGAAGGGTTAGGGGTTGTCAGGATCAAAGGTAGATGCGGGTACATTGATGTGAATGAGAATATTATTATCGAGACAAAATTCGACATGGCAGACCGTTTTTATGAAGGCCTGGCTCGTGTAAAAGTGGGTGGAAAGGAAGGATTTATAGACAAGACAGGAGATTATGTAGTTCCTCCAAGTTATGACTCTGCAAAACCTTTTGTAAACGGAGTAGCCGGGGTCAGGATAGGTGGCAAAATTGGCTACATCGACAAAGAAGGTGAAATTTTGATCAAACCACAATTCGATGTGTTTGGAGACTATAGAGAAGGACTGATAAGGTTTAACTACGGAAAAAAATACGGGTTTATGACAATAGAAGGCAAAACTGAGATTGAGCCTGCATATGATGAAGTCGAAAATTTCTCTGAAGGACTCGCCCTGGTTTGTCGAAATGACAAGTACGGCTATATAGACAGCAAGGGGAATCTGGTTATTTCCATCAGGTTTGACTACGCAACCAGTTTTTCCGAGGGACTTGCCATGGTTATGATAAACGGGAAATATGGTGTCATTGACAAGACTGGCAAAATTGTTGTGAAACCTCAATTCGACAATGCATCTGAGGTGGGATTCTCTGAAGGTATGGCTGCAGTCATCATCGGAGGCAAGGTTGGTTATATAAATACAAAAGGAGAGCTGCTAATAAAAGCTGTTTTCGACAGGGGCGACAGGTTTAAGAAATAAATGATCGGGTAAATGGTAAGAATCAAAAAAGGGGGAGAACGTAATGAAAGGGAAAAGCAGAGTTGGTTTATTGTTTATCTTTGTAATTTTCATTATGATTTTGGCAGCCTGCAACAGCAAATCTGGAGATACATTTGGCAGTGTTAATAAAATAGGCAATACAAATGGGAATATCAACAATGGAGGATTTGTAGCACAGCAGGGTGATTGGATTTATTTTTCCAATGACGGAGATGGCTACAAACTGTACAAAATAAAAACGGACGGCACAGGAAAAACAAAGATTAATGATGACGTTACTTTTGTTATTAATGTAGTGGAGGATTGGGCTTATTATTGTAATGGTGATGATGAAAATAAAATATACAAAATAAAAACAGATGGGACAGGGAGGACAAAGTTAAGTGAGGATCCTGGAGTATTCCTTGTAGCAAGTGAATGGGTTTATTATATAAATAATTATGATCGCAAGATATATAAAGTAAAAACTGACGGCACAGGAGAGACAGAAATAGTCGCTGATTATGCATTTAACTTAAATTTATCCGGTGATTGGATCTATTATATTAATAGTAGTGATTACAAGATGTATAAAGTAAAAATAGACGGCACTGGAAGAACTAAGATCAGTGATGATGAGACAGGCGGATTCGCTATATCAGATGACTGGATTTATTATAATAGTTGGAGTGATGGAGCGAAACTTTACAAAATAAGAACAGATGGTTCAGCAAAAACCGAAATAAGCAGCGACAATTTTGATCGTGTGAATGTGGCAGGTGAATGGATTGTTTATTCTAATTATGGGGATAGTAATAAACTGTATAAAATAAAAAACGACGGGACAGGGAGAGTAAAGCTTAGTGACGACACTGCTTACTTGATTGGCGCATCAGGTGACTGGATATATTACGTGAACGTAAGTGATAATTACTTTATATACAAAATGAAGACTGACGGCACGAGCAGAACCATTAATTCTGAAAGAACCAGTGAAGAAAAAAAGGAAGGCAATACTGACAGCACTTTCCCGTTAACAATTGAAGGCAATACAACAGGCAATATTTCCAACACGGGTAGAGTTGCGATGTCTGGCGATTGGATTTATTACAAAAGTGACGATTATATACTGTACAAGATAAAGAACGATGACACTGAAAAGACCGGACTAAGTGATAAGTTCTATGCACAATATATAAATGTTGTCGGTGACTGGATATACTTTTTTAACGGCGGTGATGTCGGAGTATACAAAATGAAAACTGACGGCACGGAAAAAACAAAGGTAAATTCTGACTTTGCAAATTCTGTAAGCGTAGCAGGAAATTGGATATACTATGTTAACATGAGCGATGAACAAAAAATATATAAAATTAAGACAGACGGAACAGAAAGAACTAAATTGAATGATGATGCTTCTCAGTTCATAAATATTGTAAACGGGTGGATTTATTATCAGAATCAGAGTGATGGCTTTAATCTCTTCAAAATTAAGACAGACGGAACAGAGAGAACACGATTAGGCAGTGACATTACAAATTCAGTAAATGTTGAGGGTGACTGGATTTACTATTTGAGCGGAATGGATGGGCAAAAAATATATAAAATTAAGACTGATGGAACAGAAACCACAAAGTTGGGCGATGAAATATGCGGCTGCCTAAATGTATATTTAGACTGGATTTACTATCAAAACAACAGCGACGGAGGGAGACTATATAAAATGAAAACTGACGGCACAGAGAAAATAAAATTAAATGACGATGCTTCAGAACTGTTGAATACAGCGGGCGACTGGATCTATTATAAGAATAATAGTGATGGGGGCAAACTCTACAAAATAAAAACAGATGGCATGGGCAGAACCGCAGTCGATTAGAATTGAATAGGATATAAAGAAAGGGGAATTAATTATGAAAAAGCTGATTTCTATCTTAGTAGGGACTCTTATGTTACTTTCCTTGGCTGGATGCGGAGCAGCAAAACCTGAAGCTACCGTTGAAAAGTTCTTCGCCGCAGCGCAGAAATTAGATGCTGAGAAGATGGCGTCAACCTTAGTTCCTTCCAATACAGAAGACATAAAGGACATAAAGAGTATGTTATCTACGGAACAAGTACCAGAGGAGCAGGTTGTTTTATACGAATATCTCTCGGAATATTTAAAATCAAATGCAGGGAAGATGACTTTCAAAGTTACCGGAAGCGAAATTAATGGAGATAATGCAGTAATAACTGTAGACTGCAAATATGTCGATGCAGGTCCTGTTTTTAAAGCTACAATGGGTGCCTTGATGCAAAAGATGTTGTCTTTAGCATTCAGTGGTGCTGAAATCGCTGAAGAGCAAACCTCTCAAATGTTTGTAGATACGATGAGAGAGCAAGCTAACTCAATGAGTGAAACGTTCAAAGAAACTACTGTGAAAGTAAACTGTATCAAACAGGATGATATCTGGTATATTTCAGAAACAACAGACGAAATGCTGGATGTAGTTACATCTGGTTTTGTAACAGCCGCTAAAGATATGGGGGGTATATTCGAAGGAGCCAACTAAAAATAGTGAAGTATTCGGCAATGGAAACAGTTACATTGGTAACTGTTTCCATTGCTTTGATTTAGATTTATTGAAACGTACCGGGTACCCCATGAAAACCACATTTTTGCCTAAAATGCGTGCGTGGAAATGGTCACCACGTTCTATTTTCGCCGAATTTCTCCGTTATAAAATTCACCTTCATATATTTCGCCGTTTTGAAGGGTGTATATCCCGCGGCCGTGATACTTGCCGTCCTTGAACCCGCCTTCATATTTATCGCCGTTTGCATGAACCAATGTTCCATGCCCGTTGTATCTGTACCTGATAAATTCTCCGGAATATTTACAGCCATCTTGATGAGTTGAGGCTCCATAACCGGTTAATTGGCCATCTGTGAATTCTCCTTCGTATCTATCTCCGCCCGCAAACGTATAGATCCCATGACCGTTGTATCGGGCGTTCTGAAATTCTCCTTCGTATTTATCTCCGTTTGAATGGGTCAATTTACCGTGGCTGCCGTACAGGCCGTCCTTAAATTCCCCCTCGAATTTTTCGCCATTTGCACAATTGAATATCCCGTACCCGTTACATCTGTTATTCTTGAATTCTCCGGCATATTTTCTGCCGTCCTTAAATATGTATGTTCCATATCCTTCGATTTTGCCGGCCTTAAACCGGCCTTCATATTTATCTCCGTTTGTAAAAGTGAATATTCCGCGGCCGTTATATTTGCCATGCGCGAACTCTCCTTCGCAAATGCACCCGTTTGAATATGACAAACGGCCATACCCGTTACTTTCGCCATCTTTGAATTCACCAACATACTCATTGCCGTTTGTGTATTTCAATATTCCTTGTCCGTGATAAAGTCCGTCCTTGAATTCGCCTTCATATATTTCTCCGTTTGAAAATGTATATATTCCTGAACCGTTAAATTTGCCGTCTCTAAAACTGCCTTCATATTTATCGCCGTTGGCAAATGTATACATCCCATGGCCGTTGTCCTTTCCATCCTTGAACTCGCCTTCGCAGATAGACCCATCTGAAAATGACATAACACCGCGTCCGCTGCAAATGCCATCCTTGAATTCGCCAGCGTATTCATCACCGTTTGCGTATTTTAACATTCCGTGTCCGTGATAGAGTCCGCCTTTGAATTCGCCTATATATACTTCTCCGTCTACAAATATATACTTTCCAGAGCCATTAAACTGGTTATCTTTGAATTTACCTTCATATTTGTCCCCGTTTGCAAACGTAAATATTCCCCTGCCGTCATATTGAGCGTTTTCGAATTCTCCAATATAGCTGTCCCCGTTAGCGAAAGTCAATTTACCATGTCCGTGAGGTACATCGCCCTTACATTCGCCTACATAATTACTTCCGCCTTCAGAGTTTTGTTTCTTTCTATTAAAAAACATATACTACATCCTTTCTTCATATCGATCCGACCAAAATCTATTTCCGCCACGCTTTTTTCTTATATTATAACATCTGGCTTAAATAAAATTCCATGGCAAGTCATTAATCCGAAGGAATTTCGGGATTTTTATCGTAAATAGTGGCATATTTAATGTGTGGAAATAAAGGAAAATATATATATTTGTAGAATATGTACAAAAGATAATAACTTCTAGGAGGATATAAAAATGAAACAGTGTATTGCGTGCGGAATGCCTATGGAAACTTCAGAAGATTTTGCAATGGGAGATCCGGGCAAAGAATATTGCAGGTACTGCTGTCATCCGGATGGAACGATGCAGTCTTATGATGAGAAATTGGCGTCCTTAACTGATTTCATTTTTAAAACACAAGGGCTGGACGAGAAGGCTGCAACTTCTGCTGCAAAATCGATGATGGCTGAACTTCCTGCTTGGAAAAATGAAAACACTCGATAGCTATCAACTTGCCAAAGATGCCTGGAACAATTATTTTAATATTGATTTTAAATTTAGGAATGATTCAAATTATAAGGGGGCTTTATAATGTTTGACATTGAAAACTTGAGCAACCCGGTTGAAACTATTCGCAGCTCTTTCAAGATCATTACTGTTTTGTTTTTGGTTGGTGTTACAGGGCGTTTTATGCAGGATGCTATTTTGAAGCTTTTCGGGCTCTAAAAGTACATAGCAAGGTGTCTTTGGCTTGAAAGTGCAGTTTGCCTGCGCTTTCTTTTTTTATTCTAATAGATTGCGAATTTTAACCTTGTGCAACTATGGAATATTCGCTAAAATATAGTTTATATATAAAGTTTACTATGAGGGGTTGCAACGATGAGATTATTAGAGGAAAAGATCGAAAAGGATGGAGAGATAATTGGCGGCTGCGTATTGAAGGTTGACAGCTTTCTCAACCATCAGCTTGATATAAACCTGTTCAATGAAATGGGCAAAGAGTTCAAAAGGCTTTTCGAAAAAGAAAATATTACAAAGATATTTACTATAGAGACATCGGGCATCGCGATCGCTTCGCTTGCGGCGCTCCATTTCGGCGTACCGGTCCTGTTTGCAAAAAAGCATGCAGGCAGCAATATGGATGCTAACTGCTATGAAGCAAGCGTATACTCCTACACCAAGAACAGGTCGTATACAATAAGGACAAGCAAGAGGTTCCTGAGCAAGGATGACAGGGTTCTGATCATAGATGACTTCCTGGCAAGCGGTTCAGCTGTTAAGGGCTTGATACAGATAGTCAGGGATGCCGGCGCTCACGTGGCCGGGGTAGGCATTGCGATAGAAAAGGGTTTTGAATCCGGAAGGAAAGCTGTCGAAGATCTGGGTATCAGGGTAGAGTCCCTTGCCATAATCGATTCGATGGGTGAAAACAGCATAAAGTTCAGATAAAAAGCAGCGGCGCCTTCACCGGCAGCCGCTGCTTTTTCATGCTATCTTATGCACTTGTTTATTGAGTCTATTGCATAATCGATTTCCTTCTCTGTGGTGAAATGGCTGAAGCTGAACCTTACTGTACCCTGAGGGAAGGTGCCCAGTGTCTTGTGCGATGATGGAGCGCAGTGAAGACCGCATCTCGTCATAATATTGTAGTCGTTCGAAAGGGCGAAGGATATCTCGGAGTTGTCGAATTTCTTGAAATCCAGCGATATGGAAGCGGTTCTGCCCTCCGTACCGTTTATCCCAGCTATCCTGACATCCTTCATCATGTTAACCTTGTCGATAAACCTTTTTACAAGGCTCAGCTCGGTCTGCCTGATCTCCTCAAGGCCCACTTCCTTAAGGTGCTTCAGGGAAGCGTGCAGGCCGAAGACTCCGGGAAGATTCATGGTGCCCGACTCGAATTTGTCCGGGAGATAGCTCGGCTGCTCCTCTGAATCGGAAAGGCTGCCTGTACCGCCTTCGATGAAAGGCGACACTGCTGAGGCCAGAGCGTCATTGATGACAAAGCCTCCCATGCCCTGAGGTCCAAGCAGGCTCTTGTGACCGGTGAACGCAATGGCATCTGCGTTGAGGGCCTTGAAATCGAGGTCAAGGAATCCGGCTGTCTGAGCGGAATCTATTATGAAGAAAAGGTTGTGCTCCCTGCATATCCTGCCGACCTCGGCAAGGGGGAGGATGGTTCCGCAAACATTCGATGCATGTGTCATGATAACTGCCTTTGTGTTGGGCTTGATGCGGCATTCCACGAGACAGGAATCCATGCTTCCGTCTACGTTGCACGGCACTCTGTCGAATTCGATGCCAAGCTTGCTCATGGATACAAGCGGACGCATTACCGCGTTGTGCTCCATGGAGGAAACTATGACGTGGTCGCCGGGTTTGAGAAGCCCTTTTATCAGCACGTTCAAACTCTCCGTAATGTTCTTGGTGAAAACTACATTTTCTGTTTTATCAAAATTAAAAAGCTCGCAGAGCATCTCGCGGGTTTCAAAAACAACGCTCTGCGCTGCATGGGCGCCTGAATAGACGCCTCTGTTGACGTTGCATCCCACGTTGAGTATATAATCCGACATGCTCTCGGCAACGCCGGGAGCTTTTGGGAAGCTTGTAGCTGCATTATCCAAATAAACTGAATTCAATCAAATCACCTCTCATATTCTAATAAGGTCACTATACTACATATTCGGCTTACGTTCAATCCAACTGCCGGAAACAAGGATTGCAATCTGTGATAGATGAAACTTCAGTGATTCGATAACAAAATAACTGCGATTCCGGCCTGAGGATACAGGAGCCCGACAACCATAAAAAGGGCGGGGCTGTTTGCCAGGGAACTGCAATAAGTATTATTCGGTTGACTTAAAAAAAGTTTTGTGATAACATAATAAGGATAAATTGAATATGAGTCCTTTTAAGCTGGCCCCGTGAGGCCGGAAAGGCAATAATTCAGCATTAGTATTATGAAGTATCATGAGTATGACTATGCCTTTCTATTAATTTAGAGAGGCATTTTTTATACCGTTTAAAGGAGGATGAACCATGTTAAAAGGAAGACACCTGATAGATCCTATGGATTTCACGCTGGAAGAACTCGATGAAATTTTTGAACTTGCTGGCGATATAATCGACCATCCTGTCAAATATTCCGATTCAATGAAGGGAAAACTGCTCGCAACGCTTTTCTATGAGCCAAGCACAAGAACCAGATTCAGCTTTGAAGCCGCAATGCTGAGGCTTGGCGGACAGGTGATCGGATTCTCGGAACCTGGTTCCAGCTCCGTTTCAAAAGGCGAGAGCGTTGCCGACACAATAAAAACCGTAGGCTGCTATGCTGACATAGCAGTAATGAGACACCCAAAGGAAGGGGCGCCTAAGGTTGCATCGATGTATTCGGAGATCCCTGTAATAAACGCTGGAGACGGAGGGCATCAGCACCCTACGCAGACATTGACAGACCTCCTCACCATAAAGACCGAGAAGGGGAGGCTTTCAGACCTCACCATTGGTTTCTGCGGAGACCTGAAGTTCGGAAGGACAGTCCATTCCCTCATAAAAGCGCTTTCCAGATATCAGGGCATAAAAATCGTTCTTATATCGCCGGAAGAGCTGATGATTCCGGACTATATAAGGAATGAGATACTGATCAATAACAACATAGAATTCAAAGAAGCTGAGAGGATTGAAGACGAGATAGGCAGCCTGGACATCCTCTACATGACAAGGGTGCAGAAGGAAAGGTTTTTCAATGAAGATGACTATATAAGGCTCAAGGACAGGTTCATCCTGGACAAGGAAAAGATGGAGCTGGCGCATGCGGACATGATGGTGCTCCACCCGCTCCCGAGGGTCAACGAGATAGACTACGAGATAGACGAGGACCCGAGAGCGATGTACTTCAAGCAAGCTAAATACGGTATGTACGCAAGAATGGCCCTGATGCTTAAACTCCTGGGGGTGAAATGATGTTAAGGATAAACAGCATTAAAAACGGGATTGTTATCGACCACATAGCGGCAGGATTAGGGATAAAAATATTCCAGTACCTGGGGCTGGACAAGGCTGACTACACAGTTGCCCTTATCATGAATGTCGACAGCAAGAAGCTTGGAAAGAAGGACATAATCAAGATCGAGAACGAGCTTGATCTTGACTACACTGTACTCGGACTCCTCGACCCGAACATCACGGTTGATATAATCAAAGAAAATGTGATAAGGGAGAAGATCAAACTAAGCCTGCCCGAAAAGGTTGAAAATGTCATTAAGTGCAAGAACCCGAGATGCATCACCTCCGTTGAAAAATACATTCCGAATATATTCCACCTCGTGGATCATTCGGCCGGAGAATACAGGTGCACGTACTGCGATGAAATCTACAAGGTTTCGGATTTATAGGAGCGAAAGTATGGATATATTGATAAAGAATTCAAGGGTAATAGACTGGTCTCAGGATTTTAAAGGCGACGTATACGTGGAAAACGGCATAATAAAGGAAATTGGAATTGATCTGCAGAAGGACTGTGCTGTCGTAGACGGTGAAGGCATGGCTCTTCTGCCTTCCTTTATAGACCTTCATGTGCACTTCAGGGATCCGGGCCTGACCTATAAGGAGGACCTGGAGAGCGGCAGCAAAGCGGCAGTAAAGGGCGGCTACACAATGGTGAACCTGATGGCGAACACCAAGCCGGTGTGCAGCGATATGGATACCGTCAATTATGTGCTCGATAAAGTCAGGGAGATAGGGCTTGTGGATGCGCATCAGTGCGTCTCGATAACAAGAGGTTTCGATGGCAAGGATATAAGCCATCTCGAAAAGCTGGGACCTGAGGTCAGAATGATATCCGAGGACGGGTACGACGTGATGGACAGCAGCGTCATGCTCAGCGCAATGAACAAGGCTAGGGAAAAAGGGATCACGGTAATGTGCCATTCGGAAAACCACGATCTTTCAAAGGTGGACATGAGGCTTGCAGAAGATACGATGACCTGGAGGAACATAGCGCTGGGTGAATACTCAGGATGCGCTGTCCACATAGCCCATGTAAGCACCGTGGATTCCATGAGCTATATAGTTGAAGCGAAAGGCCGGGGAAGCAGGATAAGCTGCGAGGTAGCTCCCCATCACATAGCTCTTACATCAGACGTGGTATACAGGGTGAACCCTCCTCTAAGGGAGCGGAGGGATGCTGACTACCTGATAAAATGCATCAGGGACGGTTACGTGGATGCCATAGCAACTGACCATGCACCTCACACTGCGGAGGACAAAAAGAATGGGTCTCCGGGGATGGTTGGTATAGAAACTGCGTTCCAAGTATGTTACACTAAGCTTGTATGCGAGGGGCACATAGATCTGCCTAGGCTTTCAGAGATAATGTCCAAAAGGCCCGCCGAGATAATCGGAGCAAACAAAGGGCAGATCAAGATAGGCTTTGACGGCGACCTGGTTCTCGTAGACCTTGAAAAGGACACTGTCATAACAAGCGGCAGCTTCCTGTCAAAAGGCAGGAACACGCCTTTTGAAGGCTTCAAGGTAAAGGGAGAGGTAGCCAGGACATTCAAAGGCGGCAGACAGGTCTACCCGCTATAAATTTCGGAGGTATGTGATTTATGATTATTGACAGATTATACGATAGTGTTGAGAAAAACGGCCACGTTTGCGTGGGGCTGGATACAGCGGTGGAATACCTGCCGGATACCCTCCTCAAAAGCTCAAACTCAATCGAACAGGCCATGCTCAGGTTCAACCAGGAGATAATAGATGCAACGCTCGACGTAGCTTCCTGCTTCAAGGTCCAGATAGCCTACTACGAGGCTATGGGTATGAAAGGCATGCAGCTCTATAAGGATACGCTGGATTACCTGAGGAAAAGAAATGCGATAATAATTGCCGACATAAAAAGAGGGGACATTTCGAAGACCGCGGAGATGTACGCCAAGGCTCATTTCGAGGGAGACTTCGAAAGCGATTTTGTTACACTGAGCCCTTACATGGGACTTGACGGCATAGAGCCTTACCTCCCGTATGTGGAGAATAAGGAAAAAGGGCTGTTCGTGCTCGTCAGGACATCAAACAAAGGCGCAGCGGATATCCAGTATATCGACACTGCCAGCAATACAAAGGTTTATAATGAAGTCGGAAGAAAAATACAGGAGATGGGCAACGGATACCTGGGAGACTGCGGATACAGCTCGATAGGCGGAGTTGTCGGCTGCACGCACGGCAAAGAGGGGATGGAGCTCAGGAAGAGCCTGGACAGGATGTTCTTCCTAATACCTGGATACGGCGCCCAGGGAGGTACTGCCGAGGATGTCGCGCTCTACCTTAAAGACGGAAACGGCGGCGTGGTAAACTCTTCGAGAGGAATACTGCTCGCTTACAGGAAGCAGGAGGGCGGCGAAGCAAGGTTCGCTGAATGCTCAAGAGCCGAAGCTGTAAGGATGAGGGACGATATCCTTAAAGCGGTAAATAAATAGAAATGGGGAATCAGATGATGGCGAATCCGAAATTAACATACTCAAAAGAGAAGATAGCTGAGAACATAAGAATCAATGATTCCACCTACAGGATAGTGCTCAAGGGAAAGTTCGAAGGAAAGCCAGGACAGTTCTACATGCTGCGCGGCTGGGGCAGCGAACCGCTCCTTTCAAGGCCCATAAGCATTAACAACCTGTATGAAGACAGCATCGAATTCATGTACCAGGTAGTCGGAGAAGGAACGAGGATACTGAAAAACCTCAGGCCAGGGGATGAACTTGAGATCACGGGACCTCTCGGCAACGGGTTTGACATAGACAGCATAAAAGGAAAGGTCGCAGTTGTGGCTGGCGGAATCGGAACGGCTCCGATGAGCTTCGTGGTAAAGAGCCTCAAGAATTCAGAGGTGACGGCATTCTACGGCTTCAGGGACCAGGTGTACTGCACTGATGAAATTGGCAGGTATGTGAAAGAGCTTAATATTTCAACCGAAGACGGAAGCGTGGGGCACAAGGGCTACGTGACAGACATGTTCAAGCCTGAGCTGTTCGATGCGGTCCTTTGCTGCGGACCTGAAGTCATGATGAAGAAGGTTGTGGATATGTGCAGGGAGAAGAATGTGGTTGTCTATGCCTCAATGGAAAAGCACATGGCCTGCGGAGTTGGAGCTTGCCTTGTATGCACATGCAAGACTACGGGCGGGAACAAGAGAGCCTGCAAGGAAGGCCCGGTTTTCAGGGGAGAGGACCTTGTGCTCTAGACCCAATTAAATGTGAAGGAGAAATAGTATGCTGAAGGTTGAAATTTGTGGGATAGAATTTAAAAATCCGGTAATCGCTGCTTCAGGAACCTTCGGGTTTGGAGCTGAATACGGTCAGATATATGATGTCTCAAAGCTCGGCGGAATATCGTCAAAAGGCCTGACCCTCAATCCGAAGGAAGGGAACAGCGGCCTCAGGGTGTTTGAAACAAGAGCAGGGATGATGAACAGTGTCGGGCTTCAGAATCCGGGAGTTGACGGTTTCATAGATAAAGAGCTTGAAGAGATGAAGAAGCTGGATACTGTTGTGATAGCAAACCTCGGCGGAAACACTCTGGAAGAATACCTGACAGGCGTGGATAAGCTGAACCGCTCTGCTGTTGATATGATAGAATTGAACATATCCTGTCCCAACGTGAAGCACGGAGGGATGGCATTCGGGATCAAGGCGGATGTTGCTTACGATGTGGTGAGCGAAGTGAGGAAAATGTGCAGGAAGCCGCTGATAGTGAAGCTTTCGCCTAATGCGGAGGATATTGTCGACATGGCATATAAATGCTGCGAAGCCGGCGCAGACTCCATATCGCTGGTGAACACATTCAAGGCTATGGCTATAGACATAAACAGTAGAAAACCTGTTTTTGACAACGTGACTGCAGGGCTTTCCGGGCCTGCGATCAAGCCTATAGCGCTCAGGATGGTTTACGAGGTGTCAAAGGCTGTGGATGTTCCGGTAATCGGACTCGGCGGCATCGCTTCCGCAAAGGATGCGATAGAATTCATAATGGCCGGAGCTGCAGCGGTTCAGGTTGGAACAGCAAATTTCATGAAGCCTGACATATGCCTCGATATCATAAACGGCATAGAGGAATTCATGAAAAAAGAAAATATAAAAGATTTAAAGGAAATCACAGGCTGTATATAGAAATACATTCTGGCAATAATTTTAGGAGGAAATAATATGGATAACGATAAAATGGTTATAGATACTTTGAGGGAATCAGAAGCGCTTTTGGACGGACATTTCCTGCTGTCTTCAGGAAGACACAGCGACCGTTACTGCCAGTGCGCAAAGCTTCTCCAGTATCCGGATAAGGCTGAGAAGGTACTCAAGGTGGTTGCCGACAAGCTCAAGGATGTAGATTTTGACTTGGTTGTAGGGCCTGCCATGGGCGGAGTTGTTGTAGCTTACGAGTTGGCAAGGCAGGTTAAAAAGCCCGGAATATTTGCCGAAAGAGCAGACGGCGAGATGACAATAAGAAGAGGCTTTGAAATAAAAAAAGGCCAGAAGATCATAATTTCAGAGGATGTAATCACTACCGGAAAATCTTCCCTTGAGGTCGCAAAGGTAATCCAGGAAATGGGCGGAGAAGTTGTAGGGTTGGCCTGCATAGTAGACAGAAGGGCTGAAGGCGTAAGTTTCCCATATCCTATTTACAGCGCAGTAAAACTTGAGATAAAATCATATGAGAAGGATGTTTGCCCTATGTGCAAAGAGGGAACACCTTACGTAAAGCCGGGAAGCAGAAATATAAAATAGTCAATTAGATATGGCGCATTATAACCATGGGGAGGAGTTTTAGTGGCAAAGCCGAGTATTTTTAGCAAGGATTACCAGAAGAGGATGAGAAGAAGAAGGACGGGTTTTGCCCTTCTTATAGTTGCTGCGTTAGTAGTTGCCGCTGCAGCATTCATGGCAGGCAAGAACTTCCTGTCAAACGGGAACCAGCAGCCATCGAATAATACGGCATCCGTAGAAGAAGAGAAAGAAGCGGACAAAACAACCGCTACCGATAAAACTGCGAACGAAACGAAAGAAGCGGAGACACCGAAGGAAGAAGGCTTTGAGTTCAAGCTGGCCGACGGGACTTCAATGAAGGCGGTTTACACCGCAACCGGAACAGTAACGAAATTCCAGTACGTTTCGCCGAAGGAAAAGAATGTATACTACAACATAAATCCTGCAGGCGACAAGATCGTCGTCTTCGACAGCGGAGCTCAGAGTATGCTTATCATAGACAGCACAGGAAAGGTCCAGGACATAACAAACCCGGCTTATACATCCAGCTCAGGGCAGGTCATAACCAAAGAGAGCGTGCTCGGATCGAACAAAAGCTACATGTGGTGCAGTTCTCCCGCGTTCATAAGCGACACGGCGGTTGCCTATATTTCACAGCTTCCGTGGCTGAACAAAACGACAAAATATGTGTGGACGGTTGATTTGACCACAAGCAAGCACAAACAAGTCAGCAGCGTATCAGGTGAAAAAATCACCTTCGGAAAACTTGAAGCCAAGGGGCTGACGATGAACGCAGATGAAAGCGTATTCTACATCACGCCAGCAGGAAGTGCTGTGAAATGAAGATAGGGCTTTCATCCGCCTGTTTCTACCCTGAGGTTCTAACCGAGGACAGCATAAAGCTGATAACGGATATAGGTTTCAACACCGGGGAGATATTTTTGAATTCAAACAGCGAGTACGAGGATGGATTCATAGGGATACTTAATGAGGAAAGGCTCAGGCACGGATTTGAAATCAAATCTGTACACAGCTTTTCCTCTGCATTTGAGCCATACCTCTTTGAGATATACGACCGGCGCCGCCAGGATATGTTCAAATATTTCAAAAAAGTATGCAGGGCGGCAAAACTTCTGGGGGCCGACTATTACACTTTCCACGGCATGAGAAAAGTTGATTTCAACTCGATGAACAGGCAGCACGTAGTGGATATTTATGACAAGCTGATCTACACCGCCTTGGAGGAAGGTGTGGTGCTTGCCCAGGAAAATGTATCCTGGTGCATGTCTTCGGACACAAGGTTTCTGGAGCTCTTGAGGGACAGGTGCAGGTATCCCGTGAAGTACACTCTTGATATAAAGCAGTCCTTCAGGGCAGGGGTGGATCTGCAGTCATACCTGGATGCGATGGGCGGGGATCTGGTGAATCTCCATGTCAACGACAGGAATGAGGACAGGCACTGTCTCCTGCCGGGTATGGGCAGCGTTGATTATGAGGAATTGCTCAAAAAATTGACGGCAATAGGCTACAAAGGCGACATGATAATAGAAGTTTACAGGGAAAATTTCAAAAAATACGATGAATTAGCCTGTGCAAGGGACTTTTTGACCCGAAAATTGTGAAAATGATGCAAATAGGTTTGATAATTCATTGATATATGTATATAATTATATTTGCATACCTTTAAGGTGTGGACTGTCAATATATGCCATAAGGATATTTAGGAGGAATAAGAACAATGAACGTAAAAGTGGACAAAATAGAGGCTAATGTGTATAAACTGGAGATCACAGTTGAAGCAGCTCAATTCAGTGAAGCAATGAATAAATCATATAAGAAAAATATGAATAAATTCAATGTACCGGGATTCAGAAAGGGAAAAGCTCCAATGAGCATAATCAAGAAATTTTATGGTGTAGAAGTTCTTTTTGATGATGCAATTGACATAGTATGCGATGAAACATACCCTGTTGCTTTGGCTGAAAATGAAATAAAGCCTGTCGACTACCCTGGGATAGAGATCGTTCAGATAGGCGAAGGCAAGGACTTCATCTACACTGCAACTGTAACAGTAAAGCCAGAGGTTGAGCTGGGAGAATACAAGGGTGTTGAAGTTAAGAAACCTGTATACGAAGTTTCAGATGCTGAAATCGATGCTGAACTGATTTCAATGCAGGAAAAGAATGCAAGAGTTACAGCTAAAGAAGAGGGAACAGTTGAAAATGGAAACATTACTGTTATAGACTTCAAAGGCTTTGTTGACGGAATAGCGTTCGAAGGCGGCACAGGAAGCAACTATGAGCTGGAAATAGGATCAGGCACTTTCATAGACAATTTCGAAGAACAGCTGATAGGCGCTGCAAAAGGCGAAACCAGAAACGTAAGCGTAACTTTCCCTGAAGATTACGGCAAGGAAGATTTAAACGGAAAGCCTGCAGTATTCGAAGTTACTGTGCATGAGATAAAGGCAAAGGAGCTTCCTGCTTTAGACGATGAATTCGCAAAAGAAGTTTCAGAATTCGACACCATCGAAGAGATGAAAGCTGACCTTAAATCAAAAATGGAAGAATACAACAAGACAAGAGTTGAAAAAGAATACGAAAGCGCAGTTATTGATGCAGTTGTAGACAATGCAAAAGTAGAAATACCTGAGGCTATGATATCAAGAGAAATAGACAACATGCTTAAGGATCTTGAGATGAGACTTCAGTACCAGGGACTTGACCTCAAGACATACTATGAATACACAAATACAACTGAAGAAAAAGCAAGGGAATTCATGAGAGAAGCTGCAGAGAAGAGAGTTAAGTCTGACCTTGTAATAGAAGCAGTAGCTAAAGTTGAGAATGTTGAAGCAACAGAAGAAGAGCTTTCAGCTAAAGCAAACGAGCTGGCAAAACACTACGGCGGCAAGGATGTAGAGAAGACAGTCAAAATGATAATGGACGGACAGAGGGATTACCTTGAAACTGACGTTGTCAATGAAAAGGTAGTCAAACTGTTAGTAGACAGCAGCAAACCAACAGCATAATATATAAAAATATGAGTTAATTGCCAATTTATTTTGGCAATTAATTTTATAAACGGGAGGATTGAAAAATGAGTTTAGTACCGGTAGTTGTAGAACAAACAAACAGGGGTGAAAGATCCTACGATATCTACTCCAGACTTCTGAAGGACAGGATTATAATGTTGAGCGATCAGGTCAACGATGTTACTGCAAGCCTTGTAGTTGCTCAGCTTCTGTTCCTCGAAGCAGAGGATCCAGACAAAGATATATTCCTTTATATCAACAGTCCAGGCGGATCCATAACATCAGGAATGGCAATTTATGACACTATGCAGCACATAAAACCGGATGTTTCCACTATATGTGTTGGAATGGCGGCATCCATGGGTGCGTTCCTTCTTGCTGCCGGGGCAAAAGGCAAGAGATATGCGCTGCCAAACAGTGAAATAATGATACATCAGCCTCTTGGAGGATTCCAGGGCCAGGCTACCGACATAGGGATTCATGCTGAAAGAATCTTAAGGATAAAGGACAACCTTAACAAGATTTTAAGCGAAAGAACAGGTCAGCCGTTGGAGAAAGTCGAAAAGGACACTGAAAGGGACAACTTCATGTCCGCGGAAGAAGCCAAAGCATACGGCCTGATCGACGATGTTTTTTACAAAAAGAAGTAGCAAATAACCTTTAGAGAGGTGTAATATGGTCAAAATTGATGAAAAGAAGCAGTTAAAATGTTCATTTTGCGGTAAGACTCAAGACCAGGTGAGAAGATTAATTGCTGGACCAGGCGTATATATATGCGATGAGTGTATAGATCTATGCTCGGAAATTATAAGCGATGAGTTTGAAGAGGATATACAGGTAGATGTAAGCTCCCTGCCAAAACCGTCAGAAATCAAGGAACATCTTGATCAGTATGTCATAGGACAGAAAGAGGCTAAGAAATCGCTTGCCGTTGCAGTTTACAACCATTACAAGAGGATCAACTCAAACCTCGAAAATGACGACGTTGAACTGCAGAAGAGCAACATACTATTGCTCGGTCCCACAGGATCAGGTAAAACGTTGCTTGCCCAGACCCTGGCGAAATTCCTCAACGTTCCTTTCGCTATCGCAGATGCCACAACTCTTACAGAGGCTGGCTATGTAGGCGAGGACGTTGAAAACATTCTGCTTAAGCTCATTCAAAATGCAGATTATGACATTGAAAGAGCCGAAAAGGGAATAGTATATATCGACGAAATTGATAAGATTGCAAGGAAATCAGAAAATCCTTCAATAACCAGGGATGTATCCGGCGAAGGCGTTCAGCAGGCGCTCCTTAAAATATTGGAGGGGACTGTTGCTTCGGTTCCTCCTCAGGGAGGAAGAAAGCACCCTCATCAGGAGTTCATCCAGATAAACACTGCAAACATACTGTTCATCTGCGGAGGAGCTTTTGACGGAATCGACAAAATCATTGAGCAGAGAACGAGGGTAAGCTCTCTGGGCTTCGGTGCTGAAATCCATTCGAAGAAACAGAAGGACGTTGGAGTTCTGCTCAAGGATATCATGCCTGGCGACCTCCTTAAGTTCGGATTGATACCTGAGTTTGTAGGAAGGCTTCCGATAGTTGTAACACTGGAAGCTCTTGATAAGAAAGCTCTCGTAAGCATCCTGAGCGAGCCTAAGAATGCTCTTGTCAAACAGTACAGGAAGCTTTTCGAGATGGACAATGTTGAACTCGAATTCTCAGAAGACGCACTCCAGGCGATTGCGGAAGAGGCGATGAAGAGAAATACAGGAGCCAGAGGTCTCAGAGCCATCATCGAAGACACCATGAAGGACATAATGTTCGAAATCCCTTCAAGAGAGGAGATAGCGAAGGTTATCGTCACAAAGGATACGGTCGAAAAGAAGGTTCCTGAGCTCATAATGGCTGAGGGAGACAAGAGGCAGCCTCTCAAAGTTAAAAAGGCAAGAAACAGAAAAGGACCTGAAACAGCGTAGTAAATAAAAACATATAATAATTAGTTTCAGCTAATTATTATATGTTTTATTTGTAATTACAATAAAGTTAGGAGATAAGTATGGAGAATAACAGAGTGATTCTGCCTCTTATTCCATTAAGGGGTATAACGATTTTTCCTTACATGGTACTTCATTTTGATGTCGGCAGGGAAAAATCAATAGCGGCACTGGAAGAAGCCATGATATCAAAGCAGAAAATATTCCTTGTAACCCAGAAAGATGCAAGGATTGAGGAACCGGGCCTGGAAGATATATTCGAAATGGGAACTGTCTGCAGCATAAAGCAGATATTGAAGCTGCCGGGTGAAACAGTGAGGGTATTGGTTGAAGGAGAAGTCAGGGCAAAGCTTGACCAGCTGGTGCAGGCAGAGCCGTTTTTTACAGCCAAAATAGAAATATTGGAGGATTCCGACGAAAAGGCGGACAAGAAAACCGAGGCGCTGATGCGTTCGGTTAGAAAGAGCTTTGACGAATATGTGAAGCTTTCAGGAAGCATCCCCTTTGAGATAATCCTCACACTTGACGAGCTTGAAAATCCTGGGAGGTTTTCTGATGTCGTGAGTTCCTACCTCATGCTGAAACAGGATAAGAAGCAGGAGCTGCTGGAAGCCTTCGATGTGTATCTGAGACTTACAAAGCTTCTTGAAATCCTGAAAAATGAAGTGGACATAATAAAGCTTGAAAAAAAGATAGGCGTGAAAGTCAAAAGCAAAATTGACAAGGTTCAGAAGGACTATTACCTCAGGGAACAGCTGAAGGCGATCCAGGAGGAGCTCGGCGAAGAGGATGAGGACAAGAAGGAAATAAGGACCTACACAGAAAAGATAAACAAGGCTAAATTGCCTAAGGCGGTCAAGGAGAAGGCTTTCTACGAGCTGGACAGGCTGAAAAACAGCGGTACCTATTCTGCGGAAGGCGGAGTGATCAGGTCATATCTCGACTGGATACTCGATCTCCCTTGGAGCAAGGAAACCAAAGATAACCTTAACATTAAAAATGCCAGGGAGATACTCGAAAAGGAGCATTTCGGGCTTGAAGATGTAAAAAACAGGATAATAGAATACCTTGCAGTCAAGCAGATGAGCAAATCGCTGAAGGGACCTATACTCTGTTTTGTAGGGCCTCCGGGAGTGGGCAAAACATCCATAGCCAAATCCATAGCGCATGCTGTCAACAGGAATTTCGTAAGGATGTCGCTCGGCGGGGTAAAGGATGAGGCTGAAATCAGAGGCCACAGAAAAACGTATGTGGGCGCTATACCGGGAAGGATAATCTATTCCATGAAGCAGGCGAAGTCCAGGAACCCGCTTTTCCTTCTTGACGAGATAGACAAGATGAGCGGCGATTTCAGAGGAGATCCTGCCGATGCACTGCTTGAGGTGCTGGACAGCGAGCAGAACAACACGTTCAGGGACCATTACATGGAGCTCGAATTCGACCTCTCGAATGTGATGTTCATAACCACAGCTAACAGGCTTGACACTATTCCAAGGCCTCTCCTCGACAGGATGGAAATAATAGAGATTTCAGGCTACACATCGGAAGAAAAGCTGAACATAGCAAAGCAGCATCTAATCCCAAGGAAGCTCAAGGAGCACAATGTTACTGAAGATCAGATAAAGATACATGATTCCGCGATCAGCCTCATCATAGAGAATTACACGAGGGAATCCGGAGTCAGAAACCTGGAAAGAAAGATCTCCGACCTTATACGAAAAGCTATCTCCGAGATGCTGGAGATGGACAAGAAGAGGATAGTAATTAATGCAAACAAGGTTAAGGCTTACCTTGGCCCTATTTTCTACACTTACGACATGGCCGAGAAAGAGGACAGGATAGGCGTTGTTACAGGAATGGCCTGGACAGAATACGGCGGAGATACACTGCCGGTTGAAGTAACAGTCATGCCTGGCACAGGCAAGCTGGAGCTTACAGGACAGCTTGGAGACGTAATGAAGGAATCCGGAAGGGCAGGCTACAGCTATATCAGGGCCAATGCGGACAAGTACGGGATAAATCCGGACTTCTACAAGGACAAGGACATCCATGTTCACGTGCCTGAGGGAGCAGTGCCTAAAGACGGCCCTTCTGCTGGAGTAACAATGGTGACAGCCATCGTTTCTGCATTGAGCTCGACGAAGGTGAAGCATAACATCGCTATGACAGGAGAAATAACGCTTACAGGACGAGTTCTTCCTATAGGCGGCCTCAAAGAGAAATCGCTGGCTGCTTACAGGGCTGGAATAGATACCCTGATAATCCCTAAGGCAAACGAGAAGGATCTGTTGAAAATACCTAAGACCGTCAAGAGTAAACTCAAATTCATCCTTGCGGACAATATAGATACGGTTCTGGAAAACACATTGGTAAAAAATGATTAATTGGAGATGGTTAAATGGAAATTAAACAGTCAGAGTTTATAACATCTGCAGTGAAACCGGAACAGTATCCGACAGACAACAGGCTGGAGATAGCTTTTGTGGGAAGATCAAACGTAGGAAAATCCTCGCTTATCAACTCGCTTACTAACAGGAGGAAGCTGGTTAAGGTTAGCGGCACTCCGGGAAAGACAAGGCTGGTAAACTTCTTCCTTATAAACAATGAATTCTATTTCGTGGATCTTCCGGGATACGGATATGCTAAAGTTTCAAAAAAGGAGAAGGAGAGCTGGGGTAAAGTAATAGAGACTTATCTTGTCAACAGGGCTCAGCTCAAAAGGATAATACTCCTGGTGGACTGCAGGCATAAACCGTCAGAGGATGACAAGCTTATGTACAGTTTTATCAAGCATTATGGATATTCCTGCACAGTTGTCGCTACAAAAACCGACAAGCTTACAAAAAATGAGCTAAGAAAAAACATAGCTATGCTTAAGACGGAGCTGAACCTTGAGGAAGGGGACTCGCTTCTCTTGTTTTCATCCCTCAACAAATCGGGAAAAGAGGAGCTGCTCGAGAACATCGATAGCGCATTAAAGGAGATTTAGGAGAGTATAAGGATGCTTGATTATGAAATCGCAAAGGAAATCCTGGTTTTTCTTCTTTTGATAATTCCGCCGCTCCTGGTTTACATCAGGTTCTGGCGTGAAAGGGACAGGAGCATGATGCTTATCTCAGCGATAAGCATCATATACATAATTGCGGCAATATTTACCCAGAATCTGATGCCCTTCATCCTGGTGCTGTTTAATATAGCAATCATGAAGGGGAGAGTGGAGTTTGAGGAGTATGGATTCAGCCTGAAGGGATTCAGCTTCATCAAGGGCATGAAGTACTCGGTTTTTTCATATTTCATAACAATAGTGGTCGCAATTGTATCAATATCGGTGATGGCTTACTTTGGTATCGGACAGGAGGAGCAGGAAGTCGTAAAATGGATGACTGACCTTCCCTTGGAGAAGTTTTGGATAGCCGTACCGGTGGCTGCTGTTTTTGCTCCTGTTGTGGAGGAGTTCGTCTTCAGATGGTTCTTCTTTGAAAGGCTTTTCAAGAAAAGTATAGGATTGATTGCCGGCGCGGTTCTCAGCAGCCTTATATTTGCATTCATTCATTTCAATATCCAGGCATTCCCGATGATACTCTGGATAGGGATGTACAACTGTTATCTTATCGAAAAGAAGGGATACTGGTATTCTGTGTTCAATCACCTCTTCTTCAACTCGGTAACGGTGGCCGCGCTCTTGATGGATAAAATATGATGTATAAAAAAACAGGGATGGGGCAGAATATATAATGTCCCTATCCCCTACGGACTGCGAAAGCGGTCCTCTTTTTCAAAGTAAAAGAGGCGTGCCGTGGCAGCCGCCTCTTTGAAAAATCAATTTTCTTTTTTCTTGCATTTCCCGCACAATCCATAGAAATAAACCTGATTGGCAAGAACCTTGTAATCCGTATACTGCTTGATCTCGTCGTTAAGATTAGAGAAGCAAACATTGTGGATGTCGTCAACCTTCCCGCAGGACAGGCACTGTATGTGAGGGTGTGCGCAGATATTGCCGTCATACCTGAAATTCCCTTCGCCCACATTGATTTCCTGTACAAGGCCAACCTCTACAAGGGTTTTAAGTGCCTTGTACACAGTTGCAAGGCTCATTGTAGGGTAAAGATCCTGAAGCGATTTATATATGGTCTCCGCAGATGGATGTTCTGTAGTGCATTTCAAGTAATTGTATACCGCTATACGCTGAGGTGTGAGTTTCAATTTTTTTTCTTTGAATATGTTGGTGAGATTGTCCATAAACACCATCCTACTTTCGATTAATTGTTTCTATTATATAATAGAAATTATTTGTTGTCAAAATTAATATATTCTTAATCAATGTTAACTGTTATTTATCACGAAACTTTGTTATAATATAAACAAAGATTTTCGATAATTTTTTTGGCTATGATATCTATTATATAGGAGAGGGATTTGTTATGAAAGTAAGAGAAATTAATGAGCTTCTGAACACGGGACCGGTTATATGTTGTGACGATGACATGGAATTTGACATAAAATTTGGATTTGCGTCTGACCTGATGAGCGACGTGCTTGCCCTCGCAAACCATGATGTGGTGCTTATCACGGGACTCACCAACATCCAGACAATCAGGACTGCTGAAATGAAGGACATAAAATGGATTATTTTTGTCAGGGGAAAGGTGCCGGATGACATAACTGTGGAACTTGCAAAAGAAAACGGTATCAACATCCTTTGCACAAAGGAAACAATGTTCAGAACGTGCGGAATACTATTCGATCACGGCCTGCGGGGAGCTGAAATAAACAGATGAGTAACGAAATATTAAAACTTCACTACGATATTGCAACCGGTGATTACCTTAAAGCAGGAGAAGCGTCAAGCAACATTAAGAAAGCGCTTATGCAGCTCGGAGTTGACAATAAAATAATAAGAAGAGTTTGCGTTGCCAGTTATGAGGCGGAAATAAATATCGTCATCCACAGTTTGGGCGGATACATGGATATGAACATTTATGAAGACAGGATAGAAATCGTTGCAGCAGATGTCGGCCCCGGGATAAGCGATGTGGCGCTTGCCATGACGGTAGGCTATTCAACAGCTACCCAGGGGGCAAGAGAGATGGGCTTCGGCGCCGGCATGGGGCTCCCTAATATCAAGAACAACTGCGACGAGCTTACTGTGGATTCATCTGCAGGCGGAAGCACGACAATCACTATGAAAATATATTTTAAATAAGGTTGTGGTAATATATGACTAAGCTATTTCATTCGGTAAAACTTATAGAAGATAAGTGCAAGGGATGTAGCAAATGTATGAACAATTGCCCAATGGAGGCAGTCAGGATAAAAAACTCCAAGGCATTTGTGATAGAGGATAAATGCATAGACTGCGGAGAATGCATTAAGGTATGCCCGTATAACGCACACGACATAGACAGAGACTACCTGGAGGACATCCAGAAATACAAAATCAAGGTGGCTGTGCCATCGACAACGCTTTATGCTCAGTTCGGAGAGTATGTCGATCCCGGCATAATACATGCGGCTCTCCTGAAGCTTGGCTTCGATGAAGTTTACGAACAGACATATGCCTGCGATATCGTGGCGGAGATAACAAAAAAAGAAATCGAAAATACAAAAAAGCCGGCTATATCCTTGGTATGCCCAAGCATAGCAAGGCTTATAAGCATCAACTATCCTAGTCTTATAGAGAACACCATTAAGGTGCTGACACCTATAGAGGTTGCGGCGAGCCTGATACGCGAGAAGTATGAGAAAGCCGGGTACAAATATGAGGATGTAGGAATATTTTTCCTCACCCCGTGCGCTGTCTGGCTCACCTCGCTGAAGCAGTCACCCACAAAACAGAACCCTGATATAAACGGCATCATAGCTATAAAGGACATCTATTCGAAACTGCTGAAAGAGATCAAGAGCGGCGAGATCGAGAAGCTCGATGTTAGCAGCATGTCCTTTACAGGGCTTTCGGTCGTTGTACCTGGAGGACTCTGCAAGAGCATAAACTCAAGCAACTATATAACCGTTGACGGTGTTAAAAATGTAATCAAGGTGCTGGATGAGGTTGAAAGCGGAAAGCTCCAGGATGTGGAACTAATAGAGCCCTTCGCCTGCAGCGGAGGATGCCTCGGAGGATCATTCCTGGTCGAGAATCCTTATAACGCCAGGAGGCTTCTCGACAAATGCATAAAGGATACAAACTTCACGTACAGCTTTGATGAGCTGAGCGACTACTATATGCAGCAGTTTGTGGAGAATGTCAGAAACATAAAGTTCTCAAATCAGAAGCTGGCAGAGGATTTCGTCAGCGCTGTCAAAAAGATGAAATACATGAATGAACTTGTAAACACGCTGCCCGGTACTGACTGCGGACAGTGCGGTTCTCCTTCCTGCAAGGCCTTTGCGGAGGATGTGGTTAGGGGACTTGCTCACATAGAAGATTGCAAATACATTAATTTGGGAGGCGACGTCAATGAAGGTTAAGGATCTGGCTGATAAACTTGGTATGAAAATTTTGACCGGGGAGGAAGGCCTGGAAAAAGAAATTGAGGGAGGATATACAGGCGACCTGCTGAGCTGGGTAATGTCCCATGCGTCAAAGGGTGACGTATGGATTACTGTCCAGATACATCCAAACATAATAGCTGTTGCCGTACTGCTGGAAATGGCAGCGATTATTGTGCCCGAAGATATTCCTGTGGAAGCTTCCACCTTGGAGAAAGCAAACTCGGAAGGCATTGCTGTTCTTCAGTCTCCTGATTCTGCGTTTGAACTGTGTGCCAAAATTAAGGCAGCAATGTAGAATTATGAAGATTTATACTGATTTTCATATACACACCGCATTATCTCCCTGCGGAGATGCGGATATGACCCCGAATAACATTGTGAATATGGCAATCATAAAAGGGTTGGACGCAATTGCGATAACTGACCATAACAGCGTTGAAAACGCGGCGACATGCATGGAGGTCGGGAAAGAGAACGGACTCCTAGTCATTCCCGGCATGGAGCTTCAGACAAGGGAGGAAGTGCATGTTGTGTGCCTCTTCCCTGATATTGAAGCGGCGCTGGCTTTTCAGGAGTATGTTTACTCCAAACTGCCACCTTTGAAAAACAATGAGAAATTGTTTGGAGAGCAGCTTGTCTTTGATAAGGATGACGAGATCGTAGGTCATAACGACAGGCTGCTTTTGTCGTCCTCAGATATGACACTTCGTGATGCATTTAACAAAGTAAATGAATTAAAAGGTGCATTTATCCCCGCCCATATCGACAGGGAAGCATATGGAATCATCAACGCTCTCGGATTCGTTCCAGACGATCTGCCGATTTCGACTCTGGAGTATAAAAATGAGGAAGGCCTGAAAAAGCTTGTAAACAGCGGGATTGTACCAAAACGCTACAATTTCATCCGGTCGTCTGATGCCCACTACCTTCAGGACATCTCGGAGCGCCAAAATGAAATGGAAGTAGATGAATTAAATTCTCTCAATATCATCAATAAATTAAAATAAATATAGTCAAATCAGAAGTTATTTGCTATAATGATTTTGGTAATATTTTATGAATTTTAAATTGTGCAAATGTGAGAGTTGTTTTAGAATAGTCCGACTGATGAAGGAAATTCTAAAAAATTTAAAATTGATAATTTATTAATTAACAATCGAAAGGAAGAGATGGTGTGAGTAACGAAAAGAATTGCTGCTGTGGATGCAGTCAGGAAGACCCAAGACTAGCTGAGCTTATGGAAACAATCGACAAGAACAGAGAAACAAAGGGAGCATTAATCCCGGTTCTGCATAAAGTGCAGACATTGTACGGATACCTGCCAGAGGATGTTCTTCAGGTAGTATCGGAAGAACTAGACGTTCCAATGACAGAGATATACGGTGTTGCTTCTTTCTATTCAATTTTCTCACTTGAACCAAAGGGAGAGCACATAATAAGAGTATGCCTCGGAACAGCTTGCTACGTAAAAGGTGCGCAGCTGCTCATCGACGAAATCAGCAAGGATCTGAAAATCGAAGTTGGCCAGACTACACCAGATGGAAAATTCACTTTGGAAGCCTGCAGATGCCTCGGAGCATGCGGATTGGCTCCGGTATTGACAGTAGGTGAAAAGGTTTACGGAAGACTCGTTCCTGAATCAATCCCAGGAATATTAGCAGAATACAAATAAGGATGTAAAATTATGAGAGAGCTTTCTCTGCATTTGATAGATATAATACAAAACTCGGTGGTTGCTGGTGCAACTTTGATAGAAATCGAATTGGATGCAAACACGATTGAAAACTACCTGAAGATCACAATAAAGGATAATGGATGCGGAATGGATGAGGAGACCTTGAAAAAGGTCAAAGACCCTTTTGTAACATCGCGCAAAACCAGAAAGGTTGGACTCGGGCTTTCGCTGTTTGAAGCTGCATGCCAAAGATGCGACGGCTATCTGGAAATCTCTTCGGAGAAAGGGAACGGCACGACTGTCACAGCCTTTATGAAATTCAACCATATTGACAGGAGTCCGGTCGGCAATATTGTGGATACAATTGTAAGTTCTCTGTTAAATGAAAATACAGACATAGTGTACAGGCATATATTTAACGGGGAGAGTTTTGAATTCGACAGCAGAGAAATCAAGAAGATAGTAGGCGATGACCTGAGCGATCCGGAGATATTGTGCTGGACCAAAGAGTACATTGCCGAGAACATTGAAAATATAGATGGAGGTGCCATTAAATGAAATCATTAGCTGAATTAGAAGCAATCAGAAAGAAAACCATAGATAATGTGAACCAGAGAACAGACAGAACAACTACAAGAATAGTTGTCGGTATGGCTACTTGCGGAATAGCAGCAGGAGCAAGACCTGTTCTTCTTGCAATACTTGACGAAGTCAAAAAGCTTGGCTTAGGGGATGTATCAGTAGTACAGACCGGATGCATAGGCGTTTGCAGGCTTGAGCCGATCGTTGAGGTCATAAGACCAGGCGAAGAAAAAGTAACTTACATCAAGATGGATGCTGAAAAAGCAAAGAAAGTAGTTGACGAGCATGTTGCCGGCGGAAAAGTGTGCGACGAATACGTTATGCACATAGTAGACGGACACGTTGTAAATGACTACACAGTAAAACATGATTAATACAAATTCGATAAATGTGATTGATTGGAGGAAGTAAGATGGAATTTTACCGTTCACAAGTGCTGGTATGCGGAGGAACAGGATGTACTTCATCTGGTTCAAATGATATATGTGCTGCACTGAAAAGCGAGTTGGCAGCAAAAGGCTTAGACAAAGAGGTTGAAGTTGTAAAGACAGGATGTTTCGGTCTTTGCGAATTAGGTCCGATAGTAATAGTTTACCCGGAAGGAGCGTTCTACAGCCAGGTTAAGGTTGAGGATGTTACTGAACTGGTTGAAGAACACCTGTTAAAGGGAAGAATAGTAAAGAGACTGGTTTACCATGATGCGATAGAGGATGACAAGATAAAGTCATTGAACAAGGTTGGCTTCTATGCTAAACAGGAAAGAATAGCCCTCAAAAACTGCGGAGTTATAGATCCTGAAAACATAGATGAATACCTTGCATTCGACGGATACAAGGCGTTGGAAAAAGCATTGACTCAGATGACACCGCTTGATGTTATCAACGAAATGAAGAAGTCAGGCTTAAGAGGCAGAGGCGGCGGCGGCTTCCCTACAGGACTCAAATGGGAATTCGCTTACAAGCAGAACAACCCTCAGAAGTATATAATCTGCAACGCTGACGAAGGAGACCCGGGTGCATTCATGGACCGTTCGGTTCTTGAGGGAGACCCTCACTCAGTGCTGGAAGCTATGGCTATAGGCGGATACGCCATAGGCGCAAACATGGGCTTCATCTACGTAAGAGCTGAGTACCCAATAGCTGTTAAGAGGCTTGAAGTAGCAATAGACCAGGCTAGAGAATACGGACTGCTTGGAAAGAATATATTCGAAACCGGATTCGACTTTGACGTCGAAATCAGACTCGGTGCTGGCGCGTTCGTTTGCGGAGAAGAGACTGCACTGATCCACTCAATAGAGGGACACAGAGGTATGCCTACTCCAAAACCGCCGTTCCCTGCTGTAAGCGGATTATGGGGAAAACCAACTGTTATAAACAACGTTGAAACTTATGCGAACATCCCTCAGATAATCAACAAAGGTGCTGACTGGTTTGCAAGCATAGGAACCGAGAAGAGCAAGGGAACAAAAGTATTTGCCCTTGGCGGAAAAATCACTAACACTGGTCTCGTAGAGATCCCTATGGGAACTACTCTTAGAGAAGTTATATACGAAATGGGCGGCGGTATCCCTAACAACAAGAAGTTCAAGGCTGTTCAGACAGGCGGACCTTCAGGCGGATGCATAACTGCTGAATCCCTTGATACTCCTATCGAGTACGATACTCTTGTAGCGCTCGGATCAATGATGGGTTCCGGCGGTATGATCGTCATGGACGAAGACAACTGTATGGTTGACGTTGCAAGGTTCTTCCTTGACTTCACAAGAGAAGAGTCCTGCGGAAAATGTACTCCTTGCAGAGTCGGCACAAAGAGAATGCTTGAAATGCTTGAAAAAATCACTGAAGGAAAAGCTACGCTTGAAGACCTCGACAAGCTTGAGAAGCTTGCTCTGTCAATCAAGACTTCAGCTCTCTGCGGACTTGGACAGACAGCTCCAAACCCAGTGCTTTCAACTTTGAAATACTTCAGAGACGAATACGAAGCTCACGTTGTTGACAAGAAATGTCCGTCAGGAGTATGTAAGGCATTGCTGCAGTACACAATTGTTGATGATGTATGCAAGAAATGCGGTCTCTGCGTTAAGGCTTGTCCTGTAGGAGCTATATCAGGAAAAGTTAAGGAGCAGTTCATAATCGACCAGGATAAGTGCGTAAAATGCGGAGCTTGTATGGAAAAATGCCCATTCAAAGCGATAGTCAAGAAATAACTTTTGTCAAGGAGTGAATTAAATGGAAATGGTTAAATTAACTATAGATGGCCAGCTGGTTGAAGTTCCAAAAGGAACCACTGTGCTTGAAGCTGCAAGACTGACAGGAATAGAAATTCCTAGCCTTTGTTATATGAAAGACGTAAACCACCCTGCAAGCTGCAGAGTATGCGTAGTGGAAGTTGGACCAAGACTTATTGCTTCCTGCACACTAGTAGCAGAAGAAGGAATGAACGTAAAAACTAATACACCTAAGGTAAGAGAAGCAAGAAAGATGTCAGTTGAACTTCTTCTCTCAAACCACAAAAGGGAATGTACTTCATGTTTGAGAAGTGAAAACTGCGAGCTCCAGACTGTATCAAAGGACCTAGGAATAAGGGAACTTAGCTATGAAGGCGACAAGACTGAAGCTGTCTGCGACGATTCTTCATGGTCAATAGTCAGGGATCCTGAAAAATGCATACTCTGCGGAAGATGCATAAGCACATGCTCAGACATACAGACAGTACACGCTATCGGCTGGGCAGGCAGAGGCTTTGAAACAAGAGTTGCACCTGCTTTCGACAGAAGTCTCGGAGATTCAGTTTGCATAAACTGCGGTCAGTGTATAATGAACTGCCCAGTTGGAGCACTGCATGAAAGAGAAAACGTTCAGGACGTTTGGGATGCGCTGAATGACCCGGACAAATTCGTTATAATCCAGACAGCTCCAGCTATCAGAGTTGCAATAGGCGAAGAATTCGGAATGCCTATCGGAACAAGCTCAACAGGAAAAATGGTTGCTGCTATGAGAAAATTAGGCTTCTACAAAGTGTTTGATACAGACTTTGCTGCTGACCTGACAATCATGGAAGAAGGAACAGAATTCCTCGGCAGACTGAAAACTGGCGAAAACCTTCCTATAATGACATCATGCTGCCCAGGCTGGATTAAATTCGTAGAGCAGTTCTACCCTGAAATGATAGACAATCTTTCAACATGCAAATCACCTCACGAAATGGAAGGCGCTTTGATAAAAGCGTACTACCGTGACAAGTTCGGCCTCGATCCTGAAAAGATTGTAGTAGTTTCAGTAATGCCTTGTACTGCAAAGAAATTCTCGGTCAAGAGAGAAATGATGAACGTCAACGGCATCGAAGATGTAGATATAGTTCTCACTACAAGAGAATTGGCAAGATTGATCAAAGAAGCTGGAATTGACTACATGAACCTTAAGGATGAGGATTTTGACAATCCATTCGGAGAATCAACAGGTGCTGCTGTAATATTCGGAGCTACAGGCGGAGTTGCAGAAGCTGCTGTCAGAACAGTACTCGATATCGTTACAGGAAAAGACCTTCAGGATGTTGATCTGACACAGCTCAGAGGTACTGAAGGAATAAAAGAAGCATCACTTACTTTGCCTGACGGAACAGTATTGAATGTTGCTATAGCAAACGGATTGGGAAATGCAAGGAAAGTTCTCGATGCTCAGAAGAGCGGCGAGAAAAACTACCACTTCATAGAAGTAATGGCATGCCCAGGCGGATGCGTAACTGGAGGCGGACAGCCGATAATCGATGCTAAGCAGCAGGAGAAGTGCGACGTTAGAGCGATGAGGGCAAAGGCTGCTTACGGCGAAGATGCAGGTAAGGCAATAAGGAAATCACACCAGAACCCGTATATCACTAAGATATATGAAGAGTACCTTGGAGAGCCAAACGGACACAAGAGCCACGAGCTTCTCCACACTCACTACGTAAAGAGAAGCAAATTCTAATAGTAAATGATTAAGGACTGCAATTCAATTGCAGTCCTTTTTTTATACAAAATTCAGATTCACTTTTTTGCCGAGACTCTCAATCAGTTCTTTGAGTTCAAGCAGCTTGTTCAGTTTGATGCTAAGGTCGAGGGGGAAGTCCGGGTTCTGGTGAGCGGGGTTCACGGCTTTGCCAACCCAGAGGTTGAGATGGCTGCATTCGCATATAAGCATCTTTGCAAGCAGAGATGCCCCGTCGTGTCCGAAAGCCATCCCGTCGTTAAAGAGGTTTTCTATGGGCTTAGAGTACTCCTTAATCTTCTCCAGAGCCATGCTGAGGGTCAGCACGCCTTCGGTAATGAGGTCGATTCCCTCCATTGTTGCAGTCGGAGGGACCTTTTTGTCAGCAAAGTCCATGTTGACATTCAGAGCCCTGTTCAGTTCCCTGGAAGCAATGTTTGCAGCGGTGCCTCCGCAGATTATTTTTTTGCCGTGGCCGCTCATGAATTTCATTACAGCTTCACTGTCGGCTTCGGGATCCTGAGGAGGACCTGAAAACAGGTCCATGTGCTTCTCTCTTTCGGCTTTAATGATGAGGGCTGTGGTGTCGTCGCCGGGACTGTTGCCGTCGAAGACCATGCAGACCCCGAGGAGCTCCCGGGCCATTTCCCTTGCCGTCTTGTCAGGGCTAGCCAGCTTCTGGAGATAGTCGTTTACTCCTTCCCATTTCCAGCCGAGGTTCAGGAAGTCGCCTAGACCCGCATGAGTAACTCCGTCGCTGACAATAGCGAAGACGTCGCCCTCCTCGAGGGTGAAGGAGCATTCGGAAACGGTCTTTCCGTGGATGATAACGTCCTTTTTCGGGACTTCGCGGTGATTCCCGTTCCTTATGAGGAAGAAGGGCGGGTTGTCATATTCTGCCATGTACACCTTGCCGCAGTCTTCTATTTTTATTATGGTGAAGGTTGAGTATGCCAGATCCCTGACCTTGCACACGGGAAGGGTCTTAACTATGGTGTCCACTGTTTCGTAGATATCCGAGCCTTCCTTCAGCATGGTTGCTGCAATCTTGGATGTCAGCGTGGCGAGGATGTTGGCCTTTACCCCGCTTCCGAGGCCGTCGGAGAGGACGATTATGGTTGAGTCGGGAAGCCTTGACACCTCAACCATATCGCCGCAGAGCTCTTCACCTGATTTTATGAGGCTGTGGTGAAATACGTCGATATAAACGCCCATATCAGTTGCCTTCTTCCTCTGCCTCGACAAGCCTCTTAAGCTTGGTAAGCAGCGTTTTGGTTTCTGCAGTCGTTTCACCGAGGAGGCTGGCTATCTCGTGGGCAACGCGCATCTGCTTGTCAATTACCTCCTGGGTTGAAATAAGGGTTTTTTCCCTGAGTGTGTTATATTTCTTCCTTTCCTCTTCCCTGTCGGCTATGTTGACCATGGACACCATAAGCATATCCTGCTTTGCAAGATATACTATGCTCTGAATGAATATGAGGTTGTAGCTGGGATAAGCCACACGCCTGCCGATGATGCTTTCGCCTGTCCTCCTGACCTCCCTGAAGCACTCGTCATCCATTAGGGCCGCCACGGGAAGGCCCTTCATCTTTTCCGAATCAACGAGGAAGGCGTTCCTGCATGCCGGATTCATCTCGATGATGTTCATATCCCCGTCCAGAAGCAGTGTGCAGTTTGCGGTGTGCTCGAATATTACGTTCGTTATGCTTTCCGCTTTTGTCCTCATATGGTGAAGGCACATGTTTGGCTCCGCCATGCCCTCAAAGATGGCCTGGGCTTTTTCTCTGCAGGTGTTGTAACCGCAGACGCCGCAGTTCAGCTCGTCCTCTTCGCCGTGTTTCCCCATGTTGCTTAATATGACCTTTATATCGTGCTCGTAGGCCATGGGATGCCTGAAGCTCTTGTCGCAGAAGGTTCTTTCAAGATTCAGGCTGCCGGCTGGATTTTCAGATCCTGCAGGGCGTATGGATTTCCTGGATTCCAGGTATTGTTTAACCTTGCCCTGCCTTTTATAGTAGCTGTGCTCGTTCCTCACCATGTCAGGCCCGCCTGTGCAGCTTCCCTTGCAGGAGCTTGCCTCCACGAAGATGTTTCCTATGTCGCCGTTGCTTATGCTGGTGAACAGGTCCGTGCATTCGTCTGACCCGCTGACAGTGATGATCCGGAGACCCTGCTTGTGTATGTCCTCGCCCATGCACTCTATAATGCCTCCGAACTCCGGAAAGCTGCGTCCCCTTCCTGCGGTATTCCTGTCAAAGGCTGAAGCGCCAGTGGACAACGGGTCGAGTCCGCTATCCTGAATCCACTGCTGGATCTCGTCGAAATTCAAGACCGCATCGATCGCCCCGTCGTTGAAAAAGCTTACGTTTTCGGTTTTCTTGGCCATGCATGGTCCTATGAAGACCGAATAGCAGTCCTCGCCGTAGAATTGCTTGATCAATTTCCCGTGCGCTATCATAGGAGAGACTGCCGGTATCAGATATTCTGTCAGGGTCGGGTAGTATTTCTCAACAAGATAGTTTACTGACGGGCAGGCGGTTGTTATATAGATGCCCTGGGACGTATTCTTCACATAATCCATATAGAAATCCGAGACGACCTCTGCGCCTACAGCTGTCTCCTCTACAAAGGAAAAACCAAGATTCTTAAGGACGCCCGGAAATTTCCCAGGTTCGAAGTCGAAATACCCTGCAAAGGAAGGAGCGATGCTGGCGACAACCTTCCTTCCTGTAATGACGGCATTTTTCACGTCGGGCAGGTAGCTTACAACGTTGCGGGCGTTTTGGGGGCATACGAGCAGGCAGTGGGAGCATGCTATGCACCTGTCCTCGATTATCTCAGCCTGGTCGTTCTTGAATTTTATAGCCTTAACGGGGCAGGATCTGAGGCATTTGTAGCAGCTCTTGCAGTTGGCTGCTGAGAAATTCATTATGTTCATTTTCTATTCTCCTAAGACATATTTTTTGAAAAAAGCTTCGGCGCAGTCCGGGATTACCGACATGACTTCGCTTTCATCAACCCTGACGGATACTCCTTTGCTGCACTTTCCAAGGCAATAGGAGCCTTTCAAGGTTACGGAATCTGTAACTGAATTGGCATCTATAAGTTTCTGAAATATATCGATTATATCATATGCGCCTTTGAGATGGCATGCGCTGCCGACACAGACTGTTATGGTAGTCATAATATTACCTCCTGTAATTGTTGGGAAAATAACATTGAACACAATTTCATTTTACACCTATAATGTTAAAAAATAAACAATGTATTGCCATATAAATTTCAGGGAATAGTTATAAAAAAGTATATTTTGAGGAGGCAGAATGGAGATTCTTTATGTTTTTTTAACAGGCTTGTCAGTCGGGAGTTTTCTTAACGTTTGCATTTACAGGATCCCCAGGGGAGAAAGCTTAGTTTTGGATCCTTCACATTGTCCCGGCTGCGGGGAACTAATAAAAGCATCCGACCTTTTGCCGGTGATCAGTTACTTTCTGCTTAAGGGGCGGTGCAGGGATTGCGGACGCAGGATTTCTTTCAGGTACCCTGCGGTGGAGTTAGCGGCAGGATTATTTGGTGTGATGCTCTTCATGAAATTCGGAACGGGGCTGGAGTTTTTCAAATATGCAATGCTGGTGTCTGTACTGATCGTCATCGGGATGATAGACCTTGAAACCGGAGAGGTGTATACGTCGACAATTGCCGCTGGGGCGGCCGCAGGAGCTGTATTTGCGGCGATTGCTCCGGGAACGTGCGCAGATTCTGTGCTGGGGGCACTGACAGGCTTTGCAGTGATAGCGGCTATAGCCTTAACAGGAGGCATGGGATGGGGCGATGCCGACATATGCCTCCTGTGCGGTCTATTTCTGGGCGTCAGGTGCACATTGGTTATGCTCCTGGTTTCGTTTATTGCAGGCGGAGCGGCGGGCATATTCCTTATAACGTCTTCCAAAAGAAGACTAAATGACAGTATGCCGTTCGGGCCGTTCCTGGCCGTATCGGCTATCGTGTCTTTGTTTTTCGGGAACAGCATAGTGTCGCTCTATTTCAATATGACGGCATAGGATTAAATGCCAGAATATTTTGTAAAGAGTATTTATTCAAAATACAGCGAAATATGCATAATTGCCGGGATTTTATTAAGTTGCAGTGTTTGCAGCATTGATTCTGCGGCGAAAATGCATACAATGCTTCGTATTTTACTGGATGATGAATGGAAAAACTTCAGAAAATTTGTTGATTTTATCAAAATGTGTTGAAATATAATTCAAAGCATGTTACTATCTTAACGAATAATATTTTTTTAAAAGGAGGAGATTGTACTAATGAGCGAAGTAACAAAAAATGGAACTTCCGGCGATGGATTGCAAAAAACCATAGGTTTTGTCCCTGCACTTGCAATCGTTATCGGAATGGTTATCGGATCAGGGGTTTTCTTTAAACCTCATGCAGTTTTCAGCGCTACTGGAGCTCCTGGACTTGGTTTAATAGCTTGGGTAGTAGGCGGAGTAATAACAATAGCCGGCGGACTTACAGCAGCAGAAATAGCTGCAGCTATTCCAAAAACAGGCGGTATGGTTGCATACCTGGAAGAAACCTACGGGTCAATATGGGGATACCTTTTAGGATGGACTCAGACTGTAATATACTTCCCTGCAACAATTGCAGCACTCGGAATAATATTTTCAAAGCAGGTGCTTTCATTACTGAATTTATCTGCCGGAATGTTAATACCAATAGCAATAATAGTTATTTTATTTTTGGTAATAATGAACTCATTGGGTTCAAAAACAGGCGGAGCAATCCAGACAGTTGCTACAATAGGTAAATTAATACCTCTAATCGCAATAATAATAATAGGTTTATTGAGTGGCGACGGCGGTGCAGCTAATCTTTTACCTGTCACAGTAGCGGACCATCCGGTTGCAACAAGCATGGGTTCAGCTTTAATCGGAATAATGTTCGCTTATGACGGCTGGATAAACGTTGGAGCTATTGCCGGAGAAATGAAGAATCCTGGAAAGGACCTTCCTAAAGCAATAATCGGCGGACTTTCGATAGTAATGGCAATATACGTGTTGATAAACGTTGCGTACCTTTTCGTACTGCCTGCAACAGCACTGGCAGCTACAGATACACCGGCTGCAGACGTTGCTAAGATATTGTTCGGAGAAAATGGCGGAAAAGTAATAACCATTGGTATCCTGGTATCAATATTTGGCGCATTAAACGGTTATATAATGACTGGAATGAGAATTCCTTACGCTATGGCAGTAGAAAACAGAATACCGTTCAGCGGATTCTTTTCAAAATTACACCCTAAATTTGAAACTCCAGTGAACTGCGGAATATTGATAACAGTTATTTCAATAGCGATGTCATTCACAGGAAAATTTGACTTGCTAACAGACTTGGCGATGTTTGTAATCTGGATATTCTATGTTATGACATTCCTTGCTGTAATTGTGCTCAGAAAGACAAGACCGGACATGGAAAGACCATATAAGGTTCCATTATATCCGGTAATACCTATGATAGGTATCCTTGGCGGAGTATATATGATTATAAACACTTTAATCACTCAGCCGATGAATGCAGGAATAGGTTTAGCGCTTGCGTTAATCGGATTGCCGATATACCTTTCAAGAAAAAACAAAATGACTAAAGCTTAATAAGATTTTAATTTTTAATGAAGGTCCGGCGTATTGCCAGGCCTTCATTTTTTCTGTAAAATTGAATATAAACACATCTATCGGGAGGAAACTATGAGCGTAAAGGAACTGTTAAAAGGGGAAAAGGTGAGGCTGACAGCTTTTTCAGAAGAAGATTTCAGTTTGATTGAAAAATGGTACGGCGATTCAGGATTCCTGAGGCATTACGATTTCATGCCTGCCATACCGCGGGCGGCAAGCCAGATAAAAGAATTCATAGATAGCTCTTCAAATGCTCAGGACCAGTGCGTATTTGCCATAAGGGAGAACGTGGGAGGCACGCTCATAGGCATATGCGGCTTTGAGAGCATAGTCTGGAACAACGGATCGGCAAAGCTTCATATAGGGCTTGGAGACAGCGAGCACCGGGGAAGGGGTTTTGCGAGCGAAGCCCTGAGGCTGCTTGTAGATTTCGGTTTCATGGAGCTCAACCTCCACTGCATCCAGCTCAGTGTGATATCCTACAACAGCGCGGCAATAAACCTGTACGAAAAGGTAGGCTTTGTGAGGGAGGGTGTCGTTCGTGAATTCATATTCAGGGATTCAAAAAGACACGACCTGTACATGTACGGAATGCTAAGGAGGGAATGGGAGAAGAATGAAGACTAAAAAAATAATCAGCTTGATAATGGCGGGGGCTCTGTGCCTGTCTTTGGCCGCCTGCGCCGGCAGCGGTGAAAGCACGGATTCGGGCAGCTCTGAGACTGTTGACTATTCGGACGAATCGAATCCTGTGGCGGAAATTACGATGAGCGACGGCAGCGTGATAAAGATAGAGCTATATCCTGAGGCGGCGCCGAATACAGTAAACAACTTCATATACCTGGCAAACAGCGGTTTTTATGACGGGCTTACCTTCCACAGGATAATTCCCGGTTTCATGATCCAGGGCGGAGATCCAAAAGGGGACGGGACAGGCGGCCCCGGATATTCCATAGCGGGGGAATTTGAGGACAACGGATTCGAAAACAGCCTAAAGCACACCAGGGGTGTGATCTCCATGGCCAGGGCCCAGAGTTACGACTCGGCCGGGTCCCAGTTCTTCATAATGGCTGCAGACACTCACAGCCTTGACGGCCAGTATGCGGCTTTCGGAAAGGTCGCCGAGGGTATGGAGGTTGTAGACAAAATAGTGGGCGCTGAAAGGGATTCGAACGACAAGCCGGTGGAATCCATCGTTATGAGCAAGGTGACCGTCGACCTGAAGGGGAAGACCTACAGCGATCCTGTGAAAAAATAATTGCTTGTACCTGCTGCGCATATGGTTTATACTCTTATCAAAGCCAACTATTAAAATGTTTATATGGAGGGATGTATTAATGAGTAACGCAGAACTGACCATAATCAGACAGGCAATAGTGAAGGAACTTGAAGGGTATGAATTCTACAAAATGGTTTCGGAAAGGCCAGGCAACTCCCTGGAAACAAAGGAGTCATTCAAGCAGCTGGCGAATGAAGAGCTCAAGCATGTGGACTTCCTCAAGGAAATGTTCGTAAGGGTCAAAAGCGGCAAGATAGAAGACCTCGCCGAAGAAATCGAGCTTGATGTTCCGGCTCCGGGCAACGAGAAATGGAAAAAATTCAAAAAAGACAGCGGCTCCATCGCGGTTGCAGTGTTCGGCATCGCAATAAACATGGAGAAGGCATCGATCGAATATTATACAAATGCAGCAGCAAAAACGCAGGTAAAGGGTGCGAAGGAGCTGTTTGAAAAACTTGCTAAATGGGAAAAGAACCATCTGGAGTTTCTGACTCAGGAATATGAAGACATGCTGGGTGACTGGTGGTCTGAACAGGGATTTGCACCGTTTTAAATGGAAAAAAGGCAGAATCATTTATTTGATTCTGCCTTTGCTTTTCTTTTTTTGGACTGAATATCCGAATTTGCCCAAGGGCACGTTCTTCAGCGGAAAATATTCGCCGTGGGAATAGCATACCAGGTCGGCTTTGTCGAAGCGTATCCTGCCGTTGCCGTCGACCAGGGTCTCCTCCACCTTCACCTGAACAACCTCTGCGATGAACATGTGATGGCTTCCCAGGGGCAGAATCTCCGTGACGCTGCACTCAAGCGCCACTGGGCATTCCGCGATTGAAGGGGCGTCTATCTGGATGCCGTCCTCAAGGGTCAGGTTGAATTTTTCTATCTTGTCCACATCCCTGCCGGATCTGACTCCGCAGAAGTCCAGGGCCCTTACGAGCTTGCTGCCGGGCAGGTTGATAGTGAACTGGCCGGTTGATTTTATCATTTCATAGGATAATCTCTCAGGGCGTATGGAGACGCTCACCATCGGAGGCTTAGTGCAGATGGTGCCTACCCAGGCGGCAGTAAAGACATTGACAAAGCCGTCTTTCCTTGATGTTATCAGAACTGCCGGTACGGGGTTGAGCATAGCGCTTCCTTTCAGTGCTATCTTTGACATCTTAATTTGTCTTTCCTTGTGCAATCTCGATATTTACTCTTCTTCCGTTATGCCTTTTCCCGTTCACTTTCTTAAGAAGCACGTCGACGAACCTCTCAGGAACATTTATGAAAGAAAACTTAGTCAGTATGTCGATGTCCCCTATGTCGCTGACATCAAGCCCTGAGTTTTCTGATATGAACTTAAGAAGCTTTTTTGGGTCGATCTTGTCGATCTTTCCTATTGACAGGAACAATCTTACATTCTGCGCTCCGCCTAATTTATTATCCTTGTAATCAAAGCTCAGTTCCCTGCTGAAGTACATCTTCATAAGGGCTGCAGCAACATCTACCAGGTTGTATTCCTCGTCCAGTTCGGTAGCCACGGGTATGAAGTCCTTGTAGTCTTCGCTGTCCAGGGATTCCTTAACTGTATTGATGATGCTCTTGTATTTTGACTCGAAAATCTCATCGATAGTAGGGATCTCTTTTCTTTTGATCTTGCTCTTTGTATATTTTTCTATCTGCTTGAGCATCATGTATTCTCGCGGAGTTACTAATGAATATGCGATACCTTCTTTGTTTGCTCTGCCTGTTCTTCCTATTCTGTGTACGTAAGACTCTGTGTCCTGAGGAAGGTCGTAGTTTATAACGTGAGTTATGTCCTCTACATCAATTCCTCTCGCAGCAACGTCTGTCGCAACAAGGAAGTCAAGGTTGCCTTCCTTGAATTTCCTCAGGGTATTCATCCTCTGGCTCTGGTTCATGTCGCCGTGCATTCCTTCAACGTTGTAGCCACGTCCCTGCATCCATTCAACAAGCTCATCAACTCCGCGCTTGGTTTTGCAGAAGATTATAGCGCTGGAAGGCTCATCCACGTCAAGAATTCTGCACAGGGTTTCAAATCTGTCTTTGTGCTTTATCTCATAGTAATACTGCTTGATCTTTTCAACAGTCACAGTATTCTTCGCGATGGAGATGTGCTTGGCATCCTTCTTCATGTATCTCTTGGCAAGTCTCTTTATCTGGTCAGGCATTGTTGCCGAGAAAAGCAAGGTCTGCCTTTCTTCGTTTGAGCTCTTGATTATCTCTTCTATGTCTTCGATAAAGCCCATGTTGAGCATTTCGTCCGCTTCATCAAGTACCAGGAACTCGATCTCTGAAAGGTCAAGGGTTTTCCTGTTGATGTGGTCGATTACCCTTCCAGGTGTTCCTACAACTATGTCGACTCCTCTTCTGAGCGCTTTTATCTGTCTGTCTATCGGCTGGCCGCCGTATATAGGCAGTATTGACATTCTGCTGAATTTTCCGATTCGCATCAGTTCCTCGTTAACCTGTATAGCGAGCTCTCTTGTAGGAGCAAGCACGAGGGCGGATACCTTCTTTCCGGCAGTGATATTGTTGAGCATAGGCGCTCCGAAAGCCATTGTCTTTCCGGTACCTGTCTGGGCCTGTCCGATTATGTCGTTTCCTTTCAGCACTTCAGGTATTGCTTCCGCCTGAATCTGCGAAGGCTCCTCGAAACCCATTGCATCGATCGCATCTAGTATTTTCTTGTTAAAGCCAAGCTCGGTAAATTTAATTTTTTCCATGTACATTCCTCATTTTTCTTAAATTTGTGTTATTCAATAAAATATTTTTTCAATCTGGCATTCTTCTCGACAACCGATACCAGAAAAAGTCCGAACAAATAACAGGACACAGCTTCCCCGAGACCCACCCAGAATATGGTGATGAGCAGCGGGAGGTTCAACGTATATTTCAGTATAAGCCCTATAACGACCGCGTTTATTACGACTGGCGGCAGCGGAGCCAGGTATTTTTTATATTTAATGTTGCTTTTCCCTATTAGGTATGTCAGAATTGCGGCGGTAAGTGTTGCAAGTGAGCCGAACACTATGTCTGGTAAACCGTATCCGCCTACAAGGTTTGCTATGATACAACCTATGAAAAGTCCCGGTATCGAGAATTTTGAAAAGTAGGGCAGCAGAGTAAGGGCTTCAGATATTCTTACCTGAATCTGTCCATAACTGATGGGAGCAAGCATTATGGTAAGGGCAGCGTATGCTGAACCAATAAATGCAGCTAAAACAAGATGCTTCACTTTATTGCTTCTATTATTCATTAAGTCCTCCTAGTTTTTTTTAGAGACAGGATGGTTTCGAACTGTCTTTATTTTATTATGTATAACCTTATATAGTTTAATACAATTATGCCTTAGTGTCAAATTATATTTAATATTTCCTTCCTATTTGAGCTGAAATCTAATATAATATAATTTGCAGAAAAAAATCGAGGAGATTCAAATGTTTAATTATAATAGTATTGTATTGCCAAACGGAATAAAACTAATTTCAATAAAAAAGGATACCGGGGTCGTCTCGGTGCATATGGGCATGAAAATCGGACCGCTTTATGAAAAGCGAAGCCAGAAGGGCATATCCCATTTTATCGAGCACATGCTTTACAAGGGTACAGGCAGCAGGACCAATGAAGGTCTGAACTCAGACCTTGAAAACCTCGGAGGAGAATATAACGCGTATACGGACCACAACTGCACCGTATACAGCGCCACAGCCCTTTGCAGCGAAGTTGACAGCATACTTGATATTTTTTCTGACATGGTGCAGAACTCCACTTTTCCGGAAGAGGAGATAATCAAGGAAAAAGAGGTCATCCTGTCAGAGATAAGATGCGGCAGGGACGACCTTGAACAGTACAGCTTCAAAAGGATCAACGAAATCGCCTTCAAGCACAGCCCGCTGAAATATGAGACTATCGGGGAAAGCAAGACAATCAAGAAGTTCGGAAGAGAGGAGCTGCTTGACTTTTACAAAAGCTGCTACGTCCCAAACAACTGCTGCATTTCAATAGTCTCGCCTTATGAGCATGAGTTCGTAAAGGAACTGGTCATGGAGCACTTCGGAGGCTGGACTGCCAGAGAGCTCAAGGTTGGCGACGTTGCGTTCGAAAAAAACATACCTGTTGTAGAAACATCCTACAAGAAGAACATCGAGCAGAGCACGATTCTCTACCTGTTTACATTCCACGGTATCTCGAAGCAGGAGGAGATGGCTCTCAAGGTTTTCAACCATAAATTCGGGGAGAGCTCGAATTCCATCCTCTTCAGGGAGCTGAGGGAGGACAGGGGGCTGGCCTACGATGTCTACACGCATCTTGACCTGACAAAAAACGTGAAGACCCTCTACATTTATACGGCCGTCGGCGAGGATAATGTGCAGGAGGCCATAGACACCATAGAAAGCTGCATCTCCAGGGTGAAGAATGAAGAAATAGTATTCGATGAGAATACCATCCAGCTCATGAAGAAGGTCATGAACACTGCTGTGGCGTTCACGCTGGAGGACTCGACGGACATAGGGAACTATGTGCTGCATCAGCTGATAGAGGATGAAAGCGTGCTGGAATTCGTCGAGGACATGGAAAGGCTTGAAGGGATTAAGAAAGAGGATATATACGACATAGCGGTGAAGATCCTGGACAAACCGACAATACACATCCTTAAGAATGAAGATTAGGAGCAGCGCTGTATATGGAGAAGAAGATAACGAGCATCGAAAACCAGAAAAAATGCAGCGACAGGGTGAACGTGTATCTGGACGGCGAGTATGCCTTCGCCTGCAGCCTGGATACAGTTGTTAAATATAAATTAATTTTAGGAAAATCCGTGGATTCTTCGTATCTAAGTAGTATAATTGAAGAAGACAACTATGTAAAAGGCAAGGCGTATGCATTCAGGATCCTTGAAAGAGGGATGAAGTCCGAGAAGGAAATCCTGACAAAGCTTCAGGGAAAGGGCTTCGATGAAAAGACCTGCACAAAGGTCATAAGCCTGCTGAAGGATTACGGATACATAGATGACGGAAAGCTTTCCGATATGTATATAAATCAGAAGCTGAAGTCGGAAGGTGCAAACAGGATCAAGGGATTTCTGTACAGGAAAGGAATCCCGGAGGCTGTAATCAAAGAAAAGGTGGACGGTATTGATGAGGATGCGGCTGAGGAAACCGCCTACAATCTGGCTATCAAAAAATACATAAGGATGGCGGCCGCGGAAGAGGATAAAAGAAAGCTTTACAGAAAGCTGGGAGATTTTCTTGTCAGGAGAGGCTATTCGTATGATATCTCAAAGAAGGTGCTGAATCGTATTTTCAATGAATATTATGGCGGTGAGTAATTTATATGTTCGAGATTAATCTGATAACATTGATGTTTTTTCTGCTTTTCCTGTACCCGCTGATAAAAGGATTTCTTTTCAAATTTTCATCATACGGGTTAAAGGGCGATGTGGAGGCTACAAACAAGAACATTTCCTTCGTAATATCCCTGATTCTCGGGGTGTACATGGGAAAGAAGATATTCATATTTCATGAGGAGGGTTTATACAGTGAGATATTCAGCCTTCTGCCGCAGAGCTTTGTCCTGTTCATAGAGGGCAATACGCTCTTTGTTTACGCGGTCATAATGCCGGTGCTGATCCTCCTCCTATATAAAATATTCCTGCTGGTGCTGAATTTTATAAGCGCCATAATCATATTCCCTTTGATAGACAGCATTGAGAGATTCCTTTTCACAAGGAAGAATATGCTGAAAAGGGCTGCGGGCGCCGCTTTCCAGATCCCCAGGGCTGCATGCTATGTTCTTCTTGCAGCCTTCACCATAAACATATTCTCTTTAGTGGTCCCGAACGAAAAGCTTGACAAGCAGCTTGAAAAGTCGGGTTTGTACAATCAGATATGCAAAGGGATAATAATACCGGTCACAAATTCGCAGCTGGCAAAGCAGATGCCGGAAATTCTGAACAATTCCTTTAAGATAGTCATAAAGGACAGCGGTACCGGTGAGGTAACCCGTGCTGACCAGAGCGGAAACACGATAGTTTACTACAACGGAGTCACGCTGGCTGAAGGGGTCAGATCAAACGCCCAGATTAATGAGTACGCCAGAAACCTCGCCAGCCAGGAAGAATCCGCTTACGGAAAGGCTGAGGTGCTGTACGGCTGGGTCGGGAACAATATTACTTATGACTATGAAAAGGCCACAAAGGTGCTCAATAATGATTTCGAAGTAGAATCAGGCGCGATACCTGCTTTCGAAACCGGCAAGGGCATATGCTTTGATTACGCATGCCTCTATGTAGCTATGTGCAGGGCAAACAACATAAAAGTCAGGATCGTCACCGGTGAAGGGTTCAACGGCGTGAGCTGGGTAAGCCATGCATGGAATCAGGTTTACATACCTGAGCGCGGCGAGTGGATAAATGTCGATCCTACGTTTTATAAGGGAGGCAATTATTTCGACAGCATCAGGTTTGAGCTGGACCATGAATATGGCGAGATAGCAGGAGAATGGTAGGGCTGGACCACTCGACATTGGACAAAGCGGACAAAATATAGTAAAATTAAGAGTGGAGACGTTCTGATGAAAGCAGTTTTTTGTCAGGCGTCTTGCTTTAAATTTAGGAAAAGGTGATGTATTTTATGGGAAAAGTACTACATATGGGGCTTGATGTCGGCTCAACAACTGTCAAAGTAGTAATAGCAGACAAGAACGATAGCGCGCTGTACAGCAGGTACCAGCGTCATTTTTCTGATATAAAAAGTACTATTGTAGATGTAATAAGCGAGGCCTACGAGCAATTCAAAGACGATGAGATAACCATCATGATCACCGGGTCAGGCGGTCTGTCCGTTTCAAAGTGGCTTGATGTAACCTTCATTCAGGAAGTTATCGCCTGCACAAACACTGTGGAGAGGTATATCCCGAATACGGATGTCGCCATAGAACTTGGCGGGGAAGACGCAAAGATAACATTCTTTGAAGGCGGAATCGACCAGAGAATGAACGGGACCTGTGCTGGAGGAACCGGGGCTTTCATAGACCAGATGGCATCGCTTCTGCAGACCGATGCACAGGGGCTTAACGAACTTGCTAAAAATTACAAGGTCATACATCCTATCGCAGCAAGATGCGGGGTGTTTGCAAAAACCGATATACAGCCGCTGCTGAACGAAGGCGCCGCGAAGGAGGACATCGCTGCATCCGTCTTCCAGTCTGTCGTAAACCAGACGATAAGCGGATTAGCCTGCGGGAAATCCATCAAAGGCAATGTTGCTTTCCTTGGCGGCCCTCTATACTTCCTGTCGGAACTCAGAGTCAGGTTCATCGAGACCCTGGGGCTTACTGAAAAACAGATAATTTTCCCTAAGAACTCCCAGCTGTTTGTTGCTATGGGAGCTGCTTTAGCATCCAAAGGGGGGGACAGGATCAAGTTCAGCTCACTCGTGGATAGGCTTCCTAAGCTTTCCGACAAGTCTGACGAACAAGTGGAGACACTGAGACCTCTGTTTGCCGATGAGGATGAATACAGTGAGTTCAAGGAAAGGCACAGAAAAAGTGCGGTCGTCAGAAAGAGCCTCGAGGAATATTCCGGGGACTGCTTCCTTGGTATAGATGCAGGCTCCACAACAACTAAGGCAGCTCTCATTGACAGCGAAGGCAACCTTCTCTACTCCTTCTACGGAAGCAACGAAGGAAGCCCTATGACTTCCGTCGTAAAGATATTAAAGGATCTGTACAGCCACATGCATGAGGGGGTAAGAATAGCGAACTCCGCTGTGACGGGTTATGGAGAGAGCCTCATACAGGCAGCTCTTTCCGTAGATTTAGGCGAAGTGGAAACAGTGGCGCACTACAAGGCTTCGAGCTTCTTCCAGCCGGGTGTGGACTTCATACTGGACATAGGCGGGCAGGATATGAAATGCCTCAAGATAAAGGACGGCGTGATCGACAGCATAATGCTGAACGAGGCATGCTCGTCAGGCTGCGGTTCATTTATAGAGACATTTGCGCAATCCCTCAACACGGATGTGAGGGAGTTTGCACAGGAAGCCGTCCGTTCGAAAAATCCTGTGGACCTGGGTTCAAGGTGTACGGTGTTCATGAATTCAAGGGTCAAGCAGTCACAGAAGGAAGGCGCCACTGTAGGGGACATCTCTGCAGGGCTGGCTTATTCAGTCATAAAAAATGCACTCTTCAAAGTAATAAAGATAAGGGACCCTAAGGCTCTGGGCAAGAGCATAATCGTGCAGGGCGGGACATTCTATAATGACGCCGTGCTCAGGGCTTTCGAGCTGATATCAGAAAGGGAGGCTGTGAGACCCGACATTGCTGGAATCATGGGTGCCTTCGGAGCAGCGCTCATCGCCAGGGAAAGGTGCGGCGAAGGACACGTTTCAACCATCCTAAGAGAAGAAGAACTCGACAGCTTCAAAACGGTTGTTGACATGAGGAGATGCGGAAAATGCGCGAACAACTGCCTGCTCACAGTGAACCGTTTCAGCGACGGAAGGGAGTTCGTTTCCGGAAACAGGTGCGAGAGGGGAATCGGCGAAGAAATAAACAAGGAAAATATACCGAACCTTTTTGACTATAAGTACAGGAGGGTATTCGAATATGTTCCGCTTAAAAAAGAAGCGGCTCACAGGGGCTCCGTTGGAATTCCGAGGGTTCTCAACATGTATGAGAACTACCCGTTCTGGTTCACGGTATTCACAGAACTGGGCTTCAGGGTCGAACTGTCGCCGAGGTCAACGAAAAAAGTCTATGAGCTTGGGCTTGAAACCATACCGTCAGAGTCGGCATGCTATCCTGCAAAGCTGACTCACGGGCACATCATGAGCCTTGTCAACAAGGGGCTGAAGTTCATATTCTACCCGTGCATCCCTAACGAACAGAGGGAGCAGGCGGAGGCAAACAACAACTTCAACTGTCCGATAGTAACATCCTATCCGGATGTCATAAAGAAAAACATGGATGTTCTCGAGGAAAACGATGTTAATTTCCTGAGCTGCTTCCTACCGCTGGACAGCCCTGAAAGGCTCGTCAAGAGGCTGTGCCAGGAGCTGGCCGGCTTCGGCGTCTCCTATGAGGAGGTCTGCAGGGCGGTTGAAAAAGGATACATGGAAGATGCCGGCGTGAAGGCTGACATCAGGAAAAAAGGAGAAGAGGTGCTTAAGTATCTCGAGAGGACCGGCAGGAAGGGCGTTGTGCTGGCCGGAAGGCCTTACCACACTGATCCTGAAATAAACCACGGAATTCCCAACATAATCACAGGCTATGGGATGGCTGTCCTAACAGAGGACTCGGTGGCTCATCTGGGCCATGTTCAGAGGCCGCTGAGGGTTGTAGACCAGTGGGTTTACCACTCCAGGCTCTATGCAGCCGCCAGCTTCGTGGCAGAGACGAAGAACCTCGAGCTGATACAGCTGAACTCCTTCGGCTGCGGACTCGATGCCGTGACAACAGACCAGGTGCAGGAAATCCTGAGCGGAAGCGAAAAGATATATACCTGCCTCAAGATAGACGAAGGAAGCAATCTTGGCGCAGTCAAGATAAGGGTGAGGTCACTCAACGCGGCAGTCATGGAGAGAGACGGCGCGGAATTTGTTCCGAAGAAGGTAAAAGCTGAAAACAACAGGGTTATCTTCACAAAGGAAATGAGGAAAGAGCACACAATCCTGTGCCCGCAGATGTCCCCGATACATTTCGACCTTATCCAGGCGGCCTTCAGGGCTGCAGGATACAAGCTGGAGGTGCTCCCTTCGGTGGATAAAAAGGCTGTAGACGAAGGGCTGAAGTATGTAAACAACGATGCCTGCTATCCGTCAATCATTGTGGTGGGGCAGCTCATAGAAGCCCTGAAATCAGGAAAATACGACCTGGACAGCACATCCGTCATAATCTCGCAGACCGGCGGAGGCTGCAGGGCTACCAACTATATAGCTTTCCTGAGGAAAGCGCTCAAGGAAGCCGGGATGGAGCACATACCTGTCATTTCGCTGAACCTTGTGGGCATGGAGAAGAACCCCGGATTCAGGATGACGCCTCTTCTCATGAACAGGCTGCTGATGGCGCTGGCATACGGCGACCTTCTGATGAGGGTTCTGTACAGGGTCAGGCCTTACGAGAAGATCAAGGGTTCAGCCAACATCCTGTTCGACAAGTGGGAAGCTCTATGCATCCAGAATGTAAAGGACGGCAACCCTATCACATATAAAAACAACGTGCACAAGCTGGTTGAAGACTTCGACACACTTGAAATACACAATGTGGTTAAGCCGAAGGTCGGAATTGTAGGAGAGATCCTTGTCAAATTCCACCCTACCGCCAACAACAACATTGTCGATATAATCGAGGCGGAAGGTGCCGAGGCTGTTATGCCTGACCTGCTGGACTTCCTCCTGTACTGCGCGTACGACGGAAACTTCAAGTATGAATACCTTGCAGGCACAAGGAAAAACAGGTTTGTCAGAAATTCCTTCATAGGGTTCCTCGAACTGTACAGGAAACATGCGAAGACCGCACTGTCGAAGAGCGAGAGGTTCACGCCGCCCGAGACAATCTACGAGCTTGCAAAAGGAGCTTCCCCCATCGTATCGCTGGGACACCAGACAGGAGAAGGCTGGTTCCTCACTGCAGAGATGGTTGAGCTCATTGAAAGCGGTGTAAAAAATATCGTTTGCATGCAGCCGTTCGCCTGCCTGCCTAACCATGTAACAGGAAAAGGCATGATCAAGGAATTGAAGAGGGTTTACCCTGGGGCCAATATCGCAGCAATCGACTACGACCCTGGCGCCAGCGAAGTAAACCAGCTCAACAGGATAAAGCTGATGCTCTCCGTTGCCTTCAAGGCCATGAACGACGAGAAGGAAAAGGCTGAGGCGAAAAAAATTGCAGCCGCACAAAATCACTTGACAGTTTAATTTTTTAGAATATAATTATTATTAATACAATAACAAGCTTTGATAAAGAGGAGTAAGGAATACAACGTATTAAGAGAGGAAGGCCGGTTCGCTGCAAGGCTTTCTATAGGGCGTATCCTGAAGGTAGCTTTGGAGCTTCTCTGCTGAACCCAAGTAGGCAGGGACGGTTATCTTAACCGATAAAATTTCAAGAGCCTGTATTTTATGCAGGAAAAAAGGTGGTAACGCGGATCCTCGTCCTTTTATGGGACGGGGATTTTTTTTATTTAAAAAGGAGGAAAAGAGATGGAAGAAACAAAAAACATCGCAAAAAATTATGATCCAAAGGAATTCGAAGACAGGATATACGACATGTGGCAGGGAAGGGGCTATTTTACTCCGGAAGTCGACAAGGACAAAAAGCCTTACACGATTGTGCTGCCTCCGCCAAACATAACTGGAAAGCTTCACCTGGGACATGCGCTTGACGATACCATCCAGGATATAATAATCAGGACAAAAAGGATGCAGGGATACAGCACCCTCTGGCTTCCGGGAGAGGACCACGCCAGTATAGCCACTGAAGTAAAGGTGGAAAATGAGCTTCTGAAGCAGGGACTTGTAAAGAGGGAAATGGGCAGAGAAGCCTTCCTTGAAAAGGTATGGGAGTGGGCTGGAGAATACAGGGAGAGGATTGCCGGTCAGGTAAAGAAGCTTGGCTGCTCCTGCGACTTCACGAGGGAAGCCTTCACAATGGATGAGAAGCTGAACAAGGCTGTCAGGACAATGTTCGTCAAGCTCTACGATGACGGCCTTATATACCAGGGAAACAGGATTATCAACTGGTGCCCAAAATGCAAGACTGCCATCTCGGATGCCGAGATAGAATATACCGAGCAGGAAGGAAGCTTCTGGCACATAAAATATCCATACGCTGAAGGCGAGGGCTATGTTGTTATAGCTACAACAAGGCCTGAGACTATGCTCGGAGATACTGCCGTTGCAGTAAATCCGAACGATGACAGGTACAAGGACCTGATAGGAAAGAATGTCATACTGCCGCTTCTGAACAGGGAGATACCTGTAATCGCAGATGACTATGTTGACATGGAGTTCGGAACAGGCGTTGTTAAGATAACACCTGCCCACGACCCTAATGACTACCAGGTAGGAAAGAGACATAACCTGCCTGAGCCGAACATAATGCACGAGGACGGCAGCATCAACCTCAAGGGCTCAAAATATGACGGCCTGGACAGATACGAAGCCAGAAAGATGATGGTAGAGGACCTCAAAGCCCAGGGACTGCTTGTAAAGACCGAGGTTCACAACCACAACGTAGGCTGCCACGACAGATGCGGAATAGTTATAGAGCCTATGACCTCAAAGCAGTGGTTCGTAAGGATGGAGCCTCTTGCAGAGCCTGCCATTGAAGTTGTTAAGAACAAGACTATAAAATTCGTTCCGGAGAGATTCGACAAGACATACTTCAACTGGATGGAGAACATCCAGGACTGGTGCATATCAAGACAGCTCTGGTGGGGACACAGAATACCTGTATTCTACTGCAGGGACTGCGGAGAGGTTATAGCTTCCGTTGAACCTGTAGAGAAATGCACTAAATGCGGAAGCGCAAACGTTGAGCAGGACAACGACGTTCTGGATACATGGTTCAGTTCAGCGTTATGGCCTTTCTCGACACTTGGCTGGCCTGACGAGACCCCTGACCTCAAGTACTTCTACCCCAACAGCACACTGGTTACGGGCTATGACATAATATTCTTCTGGGTTGCAAGGATGATATTCAGCGGATTATACTGCATGGATGAAATCCCTTTCGATAACGTGCTGATCCACGGAATAGTAAGGGATTCAGAGGGAAGGAAAATGTCCAAGTCCCTGGGGAACGGAGTCGACCCGATCGAGGTGATAGAGCAGTACGGAGCAGACGCTCTCAGGTTCACACTGATAAACGGAAACACACCAGGAAACGACATAAGGTACTATCCTGAAAGGGTAGAGGCGTCAAGGAACTTCGCAAACAAGATATGGAACGCGTCAAGATTCGTCCTCATGAACCTGGACAAGGATCTCATGGACAAATACAAGGACTGCAAAAACTACTCGGTAGCGGACAAGTGGATAATGTCGAAGGCAAACACGCTTGTAAAGGAGATAACAGACAACATTGAGAAGTTCGAGCTTGGCCTGGCGTCACAGAAGGTTTACGACTTCATCTGGGGAGAATTCTGCGACTGGTACATCGAGCTTGTTAAACCTGTAATGTACGGGGACGACGAGGAAGCAAAGGGAGTTGCATACAACGTACTTCACGACACGCTGGCTAAGAGCCTTCAGCTCCTGCACCCGTTCATGCCTTTCATAACGGAGGAGATATTCTCACACCTGTACAGCGGATTCGAATCAATAGCTATCTCAAAATGGCCTGAGTACGATGAGGCAGCATACGACGAAAAGTCTGAGAGAGACATGGAGTACATCATAGAAGCAATAAAATCAGTCAGAAACGTAAGGACCGAGATGAACGTACCGCCATCAAGGAAGGCTACGGTCAAGGTATTCGTTACCGAAAACGACGCAGCCACTGCATTCGAAGACGGTGAAGCGTACTTCATCAAACTTGCATCTGCCAGCGATGTTGAGTATATCGAAAGCAAGGAGGTTCTTCCTGACAAGGTAGTTTCAATAGTTTCAAGGGGAGCCGAGATGTTCATACCTATGATGGAGCTCATCGACGCAGAGAAGGAAATCGAAAGGCTCAGCAAGGAAAAGGACAACCTGGAGAAGGAGATCGAAAGGGTTCAAAGCAAGCTTGCCAACGAAAGGTTCGTGGCGAAGGCTCCTGCCGATGTCGTAGAAGAGGAAAAAGCCAAGGGCGAGAAGTACCAGGAGATGCTTGCGGCTGTTATAGAGAGACTGAACGCCTTCAAGTAAAGGCCATATTGATTGATGAGGTAGATAGAATGAATTACGAAGCTGCCATGGCATACATTCAGAACACAGCAAAATTCGGAAGCAATCTGGGCCTGGACAGGACATTGAAGATACTGGAGCTGCTGGGCAACCCGCAGGACAAAATAAAATGCATCCATGTTGCCGGGACCAACGGAAAAGGGTCGACAACGGCCATGATCACCCGGATACTCAGGGAAGCAGGATACAAGGCGGGGATGTACACATCCCCTTTCCTTGAAGAATTCGAGGAGAGGATACAGGTCGACGGGGAAAACATCGGAAAGGACGACCTGGCAAGGACCGTGACGGAAGTGTCTAAGGTCGTGGAGAAGGTCATAAGCCTGGGCTTCGACCACCCGACTGAATTCGAGATAATAACCTGCGCGATGTTCAAGCATTTCTGCGAGGCCGAGGTGGACTATGCCGTAATCGAGGTGGGACTCGGCGGAAGGCTTGACTCCACAAACGTCATCACTCCCGTGCTGAGCGTGATAACCTCCATAAGCCTTGACCACACAGGCGTTCTGGGGGACACACTGAGGGAGATTGCAGGGGAAAAGGCGGGAATCATCAAGAGAGGCGTCCCCGTCGTTTCCTATCCTCAGGAAAAGGAAGCGGAGAAGGTCATTGCGGACGCATGCAGCAGCTTGGGATGCGAACTCATCAGCGTAGAACCCGGCTCCGGGGAGTTCCTTGAAACAACGAAACATGCACAGAGAATCAGGGTGAAAACCCTAAGTGGAGTCTACGAGCCTGAGCTTTCCCTCCTTGGGAAGCACCAGATAATGAACTGCGCGGTAGCCATTTCTGCGGCAGAAAAACTTCAGGACCTTGGGCTTTGCATAAGCAGGGACAACATCCTGAGCGCTCTGGGGAAGGTGAAGTGGATAGGCAGGCTCGAGGTGCTCAGGGAAAAGCCTCTGGTAGTAATCGACGGGGCCCACAATATCGAGGGGATAACGCTTCTGAGCGAAAGCCTTAAAACATATTTCAAATATGAAAAACTCATTCTCATAATAGGCATCCTCAGGGACAAGCAGGTGGAGGCGATGATCGAAACGATCGCTCCTCAGGCGCACAGGGTAATAGCGGTAACCCCGAACAGCGGGCGTGCGGAAAGCGCAGCCGAACTGAACGAGGTGATAGTGAAATACAACAGCAGCTCTGAAGCCTGCGATGATTACGCCGAAGCCTATGAAAAGGCACTCGGGTATGCAGGCGAGGATGATATGGTGCTGGTTTGCGGGTCGCTCTACATGATAGGGGATATGAGGAAGGTAATAAGGAGGTATTAAAATGCAGTTTATTGTAACAGGTTACGACGGAACAGACGAGAAAGCTTTGGAAAGAAGGCTGGCAGCTAGGGCGGAACACTTGAAATCAGTTGAAGAAAGGTTCGAGGCAGGGGAATTCCTTTACGGGATTGCGCTTCTTGATGAGGAAGGAAAGATGAAGGGCTCGATCATGGTTGTTCAGTATCCGACCAGGGAAGAGCTTGACAAGTGGCTTGAGGTTGAGCCGTACGTGCTGGGTAATGTATGGCAGAAGATAGACATACAGCCCTGCAGCGTCGCACCGATCTTCATGGAGCTGTACAAATAGTAAAAGAGATTGAAGTTTTTAGGGATTTACTGTGTAAATCCCTATTTTTTTCGCATTATACAAAAAATTAATCCCAATAATAGCATTCGTCAAATGCGTAAAATTCATTATTTGTAAAATTCGAAAAAAATAATATGAAAAATAATTATGATATAATTAAGCGGTACTGTAATTATTATAGTACGACTCAAAAATAATGAAAAAAAGAGGGGGATACATCTTATGGATAAAAAATTATCTAAAGATGCATATGGCGGCGTAGCCGGCAAGGACTACGTACCTTACGTTTCCAGTGGTTCTAAATCTGGAGGGAACGTTGCTGTATTGATAATCGGTATTGTTCTGGCTGCTTTATTCGCAGCGTCTACTGCCTATTCAGGCATGAAGTCAGGTCTTACAGTTGCGGCTGGTATACCTGGATCTATAATAGGTTCAGCGTTTATAGCTGCATTTGCGAAGCAAAAAGGTATCCTTGGCAAAAACCTGGTTCAAGGTATGTCAAGCGGTGGAGAATCTGTTGCAAGCGGTATAATCTTCGTTTTGCCGGCAGTCCTGCTGATAGGTTCAAAAGTCTCTTTCCTGGAAGGCTTTGTTGTTGGTATAGGCGGAGTCTTATTTGGTATAGGAGCCGCTGCGCTGGTCCATAATTATCTGATTGTTGAAGAACACGGGAAATTAATGTATCCTGAGTCGATGGCTATATCTGAAACGCTTGTTGCCTCAGAAGGCGCTGGTGAATCGATGAAGTACATGGGCATAGGTTTCGGAATCGGCGGTATTATTACTGTTGTCACTGGTTCGTTCCTGAATGTAGCAAACAACGTTATAAGCTATGTAAACGAAACCTTCTACAAGTGGAAACTTGAAGTTGAAGTGAGCCCGTTGTTATTAGGTATCGGATTCATAGTTGGTTTGGAAGTTTCTGTAGCTATGTTTGCAGGTTCAATACTAGCCAACTTCGGCATTATGCCCCTAATTGGCTATTTCGCTGGATTTGGAAGAGAAGGCGCAAATGTTTGGAATAATCCGAACGTGGCTATAAATGCTATGCTTGTCAAGAATATTGCCGGAAGCTATGTGAAATATATCGGCGCAGGCATGATGCTTTCCGGTGGCCTGATAGGAGCTATAAAGCTAATACCTACCATAATATCATCAATAAAAGAAACTCTTAATGCTAAACCTGCAGCTGGTGCTGACAGTTCATCCGTAGGAAAGATAATACTTCTTAGCGGTATAGTTATTGCTTTCGTAGCTGGCTTCGTGGTATCAGGCGGCAATGTAATGATGGCAGTAGCAGCTTCGATTTTATCAGTATTCTTGTCATTGCTGTTTGTCATAGTTTCAGGACGTTTAACCGGAACAATAGGAACTTCAAACCTTCCTGTATCCGGCATGACTATAGCTTCATTGGTTCTTGTAACGCTTTTGTTCGTAGTAATGGGCTGGGTAAGCCCTGAAAACAACAGATCGCTGCTTTTGTTCGGTACATTCATAGTAACTGCTATAGCGATGGCTGGCGGCTACGCCCAGTCGCAGAAGGTTACTTTCATTATAGGCGGCAGCAAAAATGAAATGCAGAGATACTTTACAATAGCTGGTATAGTAGGCGTTGCAGTAGTAGTTGGCACGATATTGTTGCTTTCCAGCCAGCTTTCTATGACTGGCGACAATGTTCCGTTCGCACTGCCGCAGGCTAACCTGATGGCAACATTGACAGCCGGCATAATGTCGGGCGAGTTGCCTTGGGTTATGATCATTGTGGGCGCAGTTATGGGAGTTGTTCTATTCCTGCTGAAACTTCCTGTAATGACTGTTGCAATCGGATTCTACTTGCCGATATCTACAACTTCAATAATATTGATAGGTGCACTGGTTAGAATGTTTGTAGAAAAAACCTGCAAATCTGAAGCAGAAAAAGAAGTTAAGGTTTCAAACGGTATCAGTTTATCTTCAGGACTTGTTGCCGGAGGTTCAATAATTGGACTTGTTGGCATAATACTTCAGGTTACAGATGTCATAAAAGGAGCCGGTCCAAGCGGATTCGCTGCTTCTAACGGGATGGCATTTGTATTATTGGCAGGTCTGTTAATAGCTACCATAATACCGATAATAAACAGCAAGGTAAAAAATGGCCAGCAATAACGAAGAGGTTTTAAGTATAGTATATAAAATTCAGGACGGTTTGGAATACGAAGTGAGCGAAGAAGGTATTGCAACCATTCTTGAAAAACAAGACCATGCGGTACAAAAACTCTTCAGGAAACTTAAATTCAGAATTCCGGAATATAAAAAAACTTCCCTGGACGAATACGGAAGCTGTGTGTTTTTGCTGATAGACGGCAGGAGAACAGTAAGGGATATCGGAGAAAGCCTGGAAGCAAGGTATTGTGATAAAGCTTACCCGCTTTATGAAAGATTATTGTTGTTCTTAAACCATATCGACGTAAATTGCCACTATATAGAAAAAACAAAGTTCTAAAAAATAAAGATGGCACTGCAAACTGTAGCTGCCATCTTTTAAAGAAAGGATGATAGTCATGTTACAAGAATTAGAACATTTAAATTCATTTGAGGCATTTAGATATTTTAAAGAGATGAACGAGATTCCAAGAGGTTCTGGCAATGAGAAAGCCATAAGCGATTGGTTGGTGAAATTTGCAAAAGAGCATAATCTGCAGGTTATCCAGGATGAAGCGTTAAACATAATTATCAAAAAGCCTGGCACAAAAGGATATGAGAATGCTCCTGTTACAATAATCCAGGGGCACATGGACATGGTCTGCGAAAAAAACATAGGAACAGAGCATGATTTCGAAAAAGACCCTATCGAGTTTATCGTAGAAGGCGACTTCCTGAGGGCTAACGGAACAACCTTAGGGGCCGACAACGGCATTGCAGTAGCTTTCGGGCTTGCAGTGCTTGCATCTACAGACATACCTCACCCTCCAATAGAATTACTGGTGACTACCGAGGAAGAAACAGGTATGGGCGGAGCGCAGATGCTTGACCCTAAGCATTTAGAGGGTAGAACGCTGATAAATATTGATTCAGAGGAAGAAGGAAAACTTTTAGTTAGCTGCTCCGGCGGAGTGAGAGAAAAAATAAAGCTTCCGATAACCTGGGTTAAAGCAGATCAGAACCTGGTGAACTGCGCAGTCAGGCTGAGGGGGTTGCTAGGCGGTCACTCCGGAATGGAGATCGACAAAGAAAGAGGAAATTCCAACAAACTGATGGGACGTTTCCTGATGGATTTAAAATCAGTAGTGGATTTCAAGATAAATTCAATAACAGGCGGATCCAAAAACAACGCGATTCCTAGAGAAGCTGATGCAATCATATTGTTCATGGAAAAGGATAAAGCGGTGGTTCTTGAAAAGCTGTCGCAGTGGAATTCAATATTCAAAAATGAACTGGCCGGCATTGATCCGGACATAAGTCTAGCTGTTGAAATCCTGGACAAAAAGGCAAACAGGGTTTTCTCTGATGATACAGCCAAAAGAGCGCTTCAAGTACTTCTTCTGATTCCAAACGGAGTCAAAAACATGAGCATGGCCATCCCGGGCTTGGTGCAGAGTTCGACAAACATCGGAGTGGTGACTACAGATGAAGAAAACGTAGAATTTGATTCCGCTGTCAGAAGTTCTGTAAAGACTTTAAAGAAGGCTATATGTGATGAGACTATAGTTCTTGCAGAAATGGTAGGAGCATCCATAGAATTCGAGTCAGACTATCCGGAGTGGCAGTATAATCCTAACTCCAATATAAGGACTATATTCCAGAAGGTATACAACGATATGTACGGAAAGATGCCTGAAATATCAGCCATACATGCGGGGCTCGAGTGCGGACTGTTCAGCGATAAATTCAACGGAGATATTGACCTTATATCTTTCGGACCGAACATCTATGATGTGCACACGCCAAAAGAACATCTGAGCATTTCGTCAACAGACAGAACATGGAACTACTTGCTCGGAGTATTGAAGGAAATTAAATAGATTGATCAATAAGCGTATGTTCCTCCGGAATTCTTTCCGGAGGAATATTTTTTTTGACTTTCATGCGGCCTGGGTGTATAAGTAGATTAATGATGTTTTCAAAAAAAGGGGGTAATTTTTATGCCAACAATCGTTCATTTCGACATTGCAACAGATGACGCTCAGAGAGCAAAAAAGTTCTATGAAGAATTATTTGGCTGGAGAATGGAAGGCCCGCCAGGGATGACAGATTACTTCTTGATCGAAACCGAAGACCTTGATGGGAAAAGGGGGGTCGGAGGAGGACTCGGGTTGAGGGGAGATCCTTCCCAAAGGATAACCGCCTATATTGGTGTCGATGACGTTGATGAGTATGGAAAGAGAGTAGCTGAACTTGGAGGAAAGGTGGAGCAGCCAAAGCTGGTTGTGCCGGGGTGGGGATACCTGTCCATCTGTACAGATACTGAAGGCAACACCTTCGGTCTATGGCAGGATGATAAAAATGCAGGGCAGGTGAAACTATGAAGAGAGCAAAGGTGTTCAGCTTGCTGATTTTATTTGTTTTGTCGGCATCGGTTTTTGCAGGCTGCAGTCCCGATGCCGATAAAAATACTTCAGGCGGCGATACGGCGGTTAATACCTCAGGCAATACAAGCGGCAACATATCGAATGGCGGGATTGCCTCAAAGCAGGGAGACTGGATCTACTATATAAACGGCAGTGACAGCGATAAGATATACAAAATAAAGGCTGACGGGACAGGAAAAGCCAAGCTGTCTGACGACGAGGCTGCATCAAGCATAAATGCAGCAGGAGACTGGATCTACTACAGAAGCTGCAGTGATGTCTGCAGTCTTTACAAAGTGAAGACAGACGGGACACAAAGAACAAAGCTGGGTGAAGACAGCGTTGACTACGTGAATGCAGCAGGAGACTGGATCTACTACTGTAACTACAGCGACAATTACAAGGTATACAAAATAAAAACCGACGGCACGGGCAGGACCAAGCTGAGCGATGATGCCTCGGCCTTTATAAATGTATCGGGCGGGTGGATCTATTACCAGAATTCCAGCGACGGCAGTAAAATATACAGGATGAAAACCGACGGCACGGAAAGGGCAAAGCTCAACGAGGATATTTCCGGCTCAATAGATGTGGTCGGAGACTGGATTTACTACAGCAATTCAAGCGACGACAGAAAAATATACAAAATAAAAACCGACGGCACGGGCAGGACCAAGCTTGGAGAAGACAGCACTTCCTATATCAATAATTCGGGAGACTGGATTTATTACCAGAATGCGGGCGACGGCAGCAAAATATACAGGATGAATACGGACGGCACAGAAAAAACAAAAATGAATGAAGATGGTTCAAATTCCATAAACATAGTGGGGGACTGGATCTACTATCTCAATATAAGCGATGACAACATATACAGGATAAAGACAGACGGGACTGGCCGGGTTGAAGTTAACTAGATTGCGAGAATAAACGGAAAACGCTGTGCGTGCGCACAGCGTTTTCCGTTTCAAGCTATTTTCCGAGTACAAGTTTTTCAATTGCCCTGGCGAACTGGTCGGGACATGACGTGTCCTTATAGCCGCAGGTGCCTCCCTTAAGCCTTTTGTGGACTTCGGCAGCATCCATGCCTTCTACGAGGCTGGATATCCCCTTGAGATTGCCGCTGCAGCCCCCAGTGAAGCTTGCATTTTTGATTTTGCCGTCGATGACGTCGAAGTCGATCTGGCTTGAGCATACGCCCTCAGGAATAAATGAGTACATGTTTTTACATCCGTTAGATATCTTCGGTCAGAATGCCGGTGATTTTCTCGTACAGCTCAGGACATTTTTCCTTCCATTTGGAGCACAGATCCCTTGCCTGCTTGTTTGAAGGCACATTCATCCTGATGTCGATCAGGAGCCTGTCCTTTTCCATGGCCTTAAGACTTACAATGAAGTTGTCTTTTTTCTCGATCGTGTAGTCTGCAGTTACAGTCATATCTTTTTCTATATCGTCCCAGTTTTTCTCGATATAATCGTTCACGACTGCGCATTTTTTTTCAGACACCCTGTCTCCGAACAGTTCAAGCACCTTTTTGCCTTTTCCGCTTATTACGAGTCTTTGGCTGCCGCTTACATTTGTGTGCTTCAGGAATTCCGAAGAGACAAGCTCATCGATGTACTGCTGAAGTATGAAATAATTCATCAGGCTGTTCTTCAAAACCAGCTCGGTGAGCTGGGCATTGGAAACAGGCAGATTCAGTCTGTTTATTATATAAAGGAGAAGAAGCTTGTTCTCCGCTAATTCCAAAGTATCTTCAAACATTTTATTAACCTCCATGGCAAGAAAGTCTCAACCAAAAATATTATAACATATAATGATTTTTTTGTAATAGGATATCGGAGAGAAGGTCAAGAAAAAAGCTGCTCCTTTTTAAGTGTTGCAGCGTCATAAGGTTGTTCCGGTGCTTCGGGAATTGTTCGGTTTAAGTGTTGTTACGACCTTCTAACAAAATCCAACAACACTTAATGCAAACATTCCATTATGGCACTCACATAAGTGTGCATGCACCATATCGGCAGGAAATTCGAAAGAAAAAAATCACTATGCGAAAACATAGTGATTTCAATGTGCCCAGGAAACACGACCTGACTATTTTCTCAGGTCGTCGAGCAGCTCGGTTTTGCCCTTTGTCTTGTCGTCCACAGTCTTTATTATCCTGGCAGGCGTTCCGGCAACAACCACTCCAGCAGGAACGTCTTCGACTACAACAGCTCCCGCAGCAACTACTGAGCCCTTTCCGATCTTGACGCCTTCAAGGATAACCGCATTTGCACCTATAAGAACATCATCTTCGATTTCGCAAGGCGACTTGCTTGGCGGCTCAAGAACTCCGGCTACAACAGCGCCTGCTCCAAGGTGAACCCTCTTGCCAAGTTTTCCTCTTGCTCCGACAACCGCATTCATGTCGACCATAGTCTCTTCACCGATCTCAGCGCCGATGTTGATCACGGCGCCCATCATTATTACGGCGTTTTTGTCTATCTTGACCATATCTCTGATTGTTGCGCCCGGCTCTATCCTGGCTTCTATGTCAAGCATATCGAGCATAGGAATAGCTGAATTCCTTCTGTCCTGCTCCAGCTTGAATTTGCTTATCTTGCCTTCGTTCTTTTTAAGGAAAGCCTTAATCTCAGCGCCTTCCCCGAAGAGCACATAGAAGCTTCCTGAACCGAAGCTTTCGATTGCACCGAAGTCGCAGCCTGCCAAATCTCCATCCACATAAACCTTTACCGGTGTGGATTTCTTAGCATCCTTTATGTATCTTGCTATTTCATACGGGTTTGTCATATCGTAACTCATTGATATCCTCCTCTGATTCGTTTTATTTTTTCCAGTACTACCATTATAATAAATAATGTTTATTTATGAAAGAGTATGTATATTAAATTATTTAAAAAAATGATAGTATAATAATTAATAATAGAAAATTATAAAATATGTTTTTGGAAGGAGCGGTCGCGTGCAGGACGAAATAGCGCTACAGGTAAAACATCTGAACAAGAGCTTTGACAAAAAGCAGATACTCCACGATGTAAGCCTTGACGTACATAAAGCAAAAATCCTGGGGCTGCTTGGACCATCGGGATCGGGAAAGACGACTCTGGTGAAGCTAATGGCGGGTATAGACTCACCGGACAGCGGAGAGGTCTTCATCCTCGGAGAGAAAGTACCTAATCTCAAGATGCTCAACAGGATAGGCTACATGGCCCAGGCAGACGCGTTGTACGGGGAGCTTACGGCGGAAGAGAATCTGGAATTTTTCGCCTCGATGTACGGCCTAAGGAAGTCTGAAAAGAAGAATCGGATCGAAGAAGTCATGAAGATAGTGAATCTTTACGACTACCTCAAGATTCAGGTTAAGAAGTATTCGGGCGGCATGAAGCGAAGGCTGTCCCTTGCCATAGCGCTTCTCCATAAACCTCCCATCCTGGTTCTCGATGAACCAACGGTAGGAATCGATCCCGTCCTGAGGATAAGCATATGGGAGGAGCTCTACGAGTTGTGCAGAAACGGCACTACCATCATCGTAACCACCCATGTCATGGACGAAGCTGAGAAGTGCCATGAACTGGGCATGATCAGGGAGGGAAGGCTCATAGCCCTTGGAACCCCTGAAGAAATCCTCAAGGCATCAGATTCCGAGACAATAGAGGAAGCTTTCCTCTTCTACGGGGGTGTTAAGAGATGAGGGTAAGGGCGGTAATGATAAGGATCCTGCTGCAGCTCAAGCACGACAAGAGGACAATCGGGCTTATGGTCTTTGCGCCGATACTGGTGCTCACACTCATGAGCTTCATCTTCGGTGGGGAGGCCTACCATTCCAAAATTGGTGTAGTGAACGCCCCTCTCCAGTTTGTGAATTCGCTTGAAAACGGCGATGCGGAGGTGACGCGGTACACCGAGGCGGCTGCAGCCCGGGCGCTTTATGAAGGGGAGATAGACGCCGTTGTAGATTTCAAAAACGGCGTTCCCAATGTGGAGCTGGAGGGTAGCGACCCGGCCAAGAGCAGGGCGGTCCTGTCCCTGGTAAAGACCTCATCCATGAAGGCGGTCCTTCAGGTACAGGTGGAGGAGTCCTACCTGTTCGGTTACGAGGACATGTCCAGCTTTGACAACTTCGGCCCGATTCTCATAGGGTTCTTCGTATTCTTTTTCGTATTCCTTGTATCCGGCATTGCATTCCTTGGCGAACGAAACTCAGGGACGCTGGAAAGGCTCATGGCGACACCGATCCGGAGATGGGAGATAGTCGCCGGGTACCTTCTGGGATTCGGAGTTTTCACCATACTCCAATCGGCGCTGATAGCATGGTTTTCCATAGAAGTGCTGCACATTATGATGGTGGGCTCCTTTGCGCTGGTGCTCCTCATAACCATACTGACAGCGATGACAGCGCTGACAATAGGCATATTCATATCGGCCTTCGCAAACAATGAGATGCAGATGATACAATTCGTTCCGATAATCATAGTTCCTCAGGTATTCTTCTCGGGGCTCTTTGACCTGAGCACCATGGCGGCCTGGCTTCAGGCCATAGGCCGGTTCACTCCGCTGTGGTACGTGGCGGACGCCCTCAGGAACATAATGATAAGGGGGAAAGGCTGGGAGGCGATTTATTTCGATGTCCTAGTCCTGGGCTCGATATGCCTGTTTTTCACAGCGGCTAACATTCTGATCTTGAAAAAATACAGAAAGATATAGTTAGGAATCGGAGGTGACCATATGAAGAAGATAATCATCATTGCACTGTCCCTGATTGCTGTCCTTTCAGCAGGATGCGCAGCGGACCAGGACAAGGCTGCAATCAAGGGGGAAGTACAGAACAATATAATATCCTCAAACAGCACTGCCGCCGGCAAGATCGTCGAGATGAAGGTTGAGCAGGGGCAGAGCGTTAAGAAAGGCGATATAATAGCCGTCATAGACAACACAAATCAGAAGTACATAGTGGACCAGATGCAGGCTGTAGTTAACATAAAGCAGGCGAAGCTTGAGGAGCTCCGGGCTGGGACAAGGCCTGAGCAGATTGACCAGGCGCAGGCGCAGGTAAATGCAGCCAGGTCACAGGTAAACGTAGCGAAGGACCAGCTGGCGAAAATAGCGGGCGGTGCTAGAGCCGAGGAAGTTGCCTCGGCGCAAGCTGTGGTGGATCAGGCGAAGGCATCCTTGAGCGGGGCTCAGATAGGAAAGGCGAACCTCCGGGACTCGCTGGATACGGCTGAATCAAATTACTGCGACCTTCTGAAATCCATGTCATCCTTCAAGGATTCGGAGGGTGACTACAGTCCGGATGCAGCGTTGGCTGAACTGGACAATATGCTTGCAGCTAAGCTGATCACAGAGGCCCAGTATACCGAAAAGGTGAATTACATAAACCAGCTGTTTTCAAACAAAGCCCAGCTTGAAGCTGCAATAGACCAGCTGGAGGGACAGATAAAAGTGGCTTATTCTCAGATCGATGCACTTGATGCGGGCGTGAATGCAGCAGAAAGCCAGTTGGGTTTGATAAGCGCAGGCGCTGCCTCCTATGACGTTAAGATTCTGGAGGATCAGGTTAAGACCGCCCAGGCAAATTATGATGCGGCAGCGGCCCAGCTGAACCTCCTCAAAAGCGGTGCAACAAGCCAGGCCTTAGCTGCGGCTCAGGCTGACCTGGACCAGGCGACTGCCCAGCTTAACCAGGCGAAGTATGCTCTGGACAACTGCAGCATCATAGCCCTTGCGGACGGGATAGTGATCAGCAGGAACTACCAGCTCGGGGACATAGTCACAGCGGGCAGCAACATAGCGGACATAGCCATGGACGACATATACGTGCTGTGCTACGTGCCTGTGAAATACCTGGACAGGGTATCCTACGGCCAGGAGCTGGAGGTCAAGACATCCCTGGGCACCAGGACAGGCAGGGTGACTTACCTGGACCTTGAGAGCGAATATACTCCGAAGGATATGCAGTCGGATTCCGACAGCGAACAGGAATCGGTCAAGATGAAGGTGTCCATAGAAGGCGAGGCTGGAAAACTGAAATCGGGAATGTCCGCGGAGGTGGCGGTTCCGTTGAAATAATAATTGAGAAAATGTATAGGGGTGTAAGATTAAATGGGTAAAATTGCAGACAACGTAAACAGCATAGAAATATCGGGCATAAGGAAATTCTACAACAAGCTGGCCAACTATCCGGATGCCATATCCCTGACGCTGGGACAGCCGGACTTCAGCGTGCCGAAGAAGATAAAGGAAGCGATGATAGCGGCCATCAACGAGAACAAGACCGAGTATACCTCAAATGCCGGCATAATAGAGCTGAGGAGGGAGATATGCAGCTATCTGCAGGGCTTCGGCATCGGGTACGAGCCTGAGGAGGTATGCCTCACCGTTGGAGGCAGCGAAGGCCTCATGGATGTATTCATGGCCTTCATAAATCCCGGCGACAAGGTGCTGATACCGACTCCCGCATATCCTGCATACGAGAGCTGCGTGAAGCTCATAGGAGGAAAGGTTGTCAACTACGAGCTGAACGGTGATTTCTCCATAAATTTCGGGGCGCTGGAAAAGGTCATCGCGGAAGAGAAGCCCAAACTGATGGTGGTTTCATACCCCAGCAATCCGACGGGCGCAGTCCTCTCGAAGGCTGACAGCGAAAAGCTCAGGGACATCATAAGGGGGAACGACATTATCGTGATCAGCGACGAGATCTACAGCTCGCTGTGCTTTGACGAGGAGTACCATTCAATAGCAGGCTACGATGAGATTAAGGAAAAGGTGGTCCTTGTGAGCGGCTTTTCGAAGATGTTCTCCATGACAGGGCTCAGGCTGGGATTCGTATGCGCGGTGAAGCAGTACATGGACTCCATAATCAAGGTCCACCAGTACAACGTATCCTGCGCTCCTTCCATAGTGCAGTGGGGAGCCTACACGGGCCTCAGGGAATGCATGGGTGACGTGGAAAGCATGAAGGAGGAATTCGCAAGGCGGAGGGATTACCTCTACGGGCAGCTCAGGGACATGGGCTTCGATGTCAACATGCCTATGGGAGCCTTCTACATGTTCCCGAGCATAAGGAAATTCGGCATGGGCAGCGACGAGTTCTGCGAAAGGCTCCTCAAGGAAGAAGGGGTCGCCATAGTGCCAGGCTCGGCGTTCGGGCCGGGGGGAGAGGGCTATATAAGGATATCCTACGCCTACAGCATGCCTCAGCTTGAGGAATGCGCGGGTCGGTTGAGAAATTTCGTTGAAAACTATAAACAGAAAGGCAGCAGCAAATAAAATTTGCTGCTGCCTTAATTCTTGTCTAGTTTTCTGCTATTACGTCATCCATGTTGTATAGTCCCGGCCCTTTGCCGAACATGAACTCGCATGCCTTCAGCGCGCCTACGGCGAACACTTCTCTTGATATCGCAGAATGCTTGATCTCGATAACCTCGCCCTGGCCGGCAAATATGACTTCATGGTCTCCCACGATAGCGCCGCCCCTGATTGCGTGGATGCCGATTTCCTTGTGTTCCCTCTTGGAATTGCCGACCCTGCCGTAGGTGTACTCCGTTTCTTCAGGGATAGAATCCCTGATCGTATCCGCAAGCAGAATAGCAGTTCCGCTAGGTGCATCGACCTTCTGGTTGTGGTGCTTTTCGATTATCTCTATGTCGTAATTGCTGTATAAAAATGCGCTTATGTTCCTTAGGACGCTGTTTACGACATTTATGCCTATGGACATGTTGGCTGAACGGAAGACAGGTATCTCCCTGGAGGCCTCCTTCATCTTTTCCAGCTGCTCCTTAGTGTATCCTGTGGTGCAGAATATAACAGGCGTCTTGTTCAGTTTTGCAAGCTCCAGCAGTCCGTCGAGGGCGTCAGGCCTTGAAAAATCAACAATCACATCGATTTCCGCTTCGCAGTTTTCCGGTGAGCAGTAAACAGGGAACTTGTCGCAGGCAGTGTTCCTGTCTATTCCCGCAACTATCTCCAGCTCAGGGAAATTCGAAACGGAATTGCAGATAACCTTGCCCATTTTCCCGTTGGATCCGCTCAATAAAATTCTAATCATAGGAACCTCCCGTTACAGGCTTAAAGCAACCCGTATTTCTTCATCTCGTCTTTTACTATCTCAAGATTTCCTTCTGTCATGTCGACAAGAGGAAGCCTCAGGTTTCCAACTTTCATCCCCATAAGGTTCATCGCAGTCTTTACAGGGATAGGATTTGTCTCTATGAACATCGCATCGTTAAGCGCGAGGGTATCAAGATGCATTTTAAGAGCTTCCTTTGTTTTTCCTTCCAGGTAAAGATGAGTCATTACGCTCATATCTTTAGGTATTATATTTGCAAGAACCGAGATTACGCCCAAGCCGCCGAGAGCCATCAGCGCGATCACCTGGTCATCGTTTCCTGAATATATGTCAAGCTTGTCTCCGCAGAGAGCCTTGATTTTGGCTATCTGGCTTATGTCTCCGCTTGCTTCCTTTATTGCCACTATGTTCTTGTCTCCGCAGAGCTGCTGCAGTGTCTTAGGAGTGATATTCATTCCTGTTCGGGAAGGGACGTTGTAAATAATTATAGGCGTATTAACACTTTCAGAAATTGCTGTGAAATGTGCGATAAGGCCCTTCTGGGTTGTTTTGTTGTAGTAAGGGGTTATAACAAGCAGGCCGTCTACGCCTACGCTCTCTGCGTACTGGCTCATCTTGATAGATGCTGCAGTGTTGTTTGTACCTGTACCAGCTATTACAGGGATCCTCTTATTGATAACATCCACTGTAAACTTGATCGCGTCTTTTCTTTCCTGCTCAGACATGGTGGAAGCTTCGCCTGTAGTGCCGCATACAACTATGGCGTCTGTTCCTTCTTTTACATGCCATTCAAGCAGTTCTTCAAGCTTTTTGAAATCAACACCGTCCTCTGTAAATGGAGTACAAATTGCAACTGCTGAACCTTTGAATATGCTCATACAAACACCTCTTTCGTTTAATTTGGTTAATCAAGTAATTTTTTATGTGATGTTAATTACTTCTCTATCATGCATTCCGCAATCTGGACTGCGTTTGATGCTGCGCCTTTTCTTATGTTGTCTGCCACAACCCACAGATTCAATCCGTTGTCAGCGCTGAAGTCGCGTCTGATTCTGCCCACGAATACTTCGTCATGGCCCGCAGCGTCTATCGGCATTGGGTATATGAGTTTTTCAACATCATCCTTCAGGATAACGCCTGGCGCGTGACTAAACAGCTCGAATATATCCTTCAGTTCGAACTCCTTGTTGAGCTCCACGTTTATGCTTTCGCTGTGTCCGTAGAAAACAGGCACTCTTACTGTTGTTGCTGTTATCTTCAGCTTGTCGTCGTGGAGTATTTTCTTAGTCTCCTCGATCATCTTCATCTCTTCCTTTGTGTATCCGTTTTCCATGAAAACGTCTATGTGAGGCAGGAGATTGCCTGCTATCGGATAGTTGAACTTCTTAGGAGCTTCTCCCTTGTATCCTGCTTCCAGGTCTTCAAATCCTTTCAGGCCGGCTCCGGATACTGCCTGGTAGGTTGAGTAGATTATCCTCTTTATGCCGTATTTTTCATAAAGCGGCTTCAGGGCTACCACAGCCTGTATTGTTGAACAATTCGGATTTGCAATTATTCCCTTGTTCCACTTTATATCCTCAGGGTTGACTTCAGGTACAACGAGCGGCACCTCTGGGTCCATTCTCCAAGCGCTGCTGTTGTCAATTACAGTTGCGCCGTATTTAACAAAAACCGGGGCAAAAGCTTTGCTGATATCGCCGCCGGCGGAGAACAAAGCAAAATGAATCTTTTTGGTCTTTATGTTCTCTTCCTTCAGTTCTTCTACCACGACATCCTGACCTTTAAATTTTAGTACCGTTCCTGCGGATCTACCAGATGCAAAAAAATAAATCTTATCTATAGGGAAATTTCTTTCTTCAAGAACTTCGATGAATTTTCTTCCGACCATTCCGGTAGCACCGACAACTGCTACATTGTAATTCATTACACTTCCTCCTTAAATAAATACTTTACTATATTATATAACTCGCGATGTGAAAAATACATAGTTTTTTGCAAATAATTATTAACATTTTGCATGAATATCACTGTGCATATTGCATAATTCCGGCTATTGCTGAGATTTGAGCCTATAGATGACGCTCGGAAAATTTATAATTATGCATAAATAATTTTTGTTTATAAAGAAGGAATTTGTCTCTTTTGGTGGAATATAACATAATGTAATAATTTGAGTCTTTTAAAGGCGTTGCAAGAAGCGATTATACTAAAAAAGGGGGAGTTTAGTGATGAGAAAAAGAATGTTAGCAGCAGTGCTTGCTCTTTCATTATTATCAACCGCGGCTCTGACGGGATGTCGGACGAAAGCTGCAGAAGGTGATAAAGAGCAGTATCTGAACGTAGCAATGAATGCCGAACCAGGAACTCTTGACCCTTCGAGGGCTACAGATACTTATTCCTCGATAGTCATAGCAGAGGTTGAGGAAGCGCTTACAAGGTGCGAGCAGGACGATAAAGGCAAGGATGTCATCCAGCCTGCGGGGGCAGAAAGCTGGAAAGTCTCAGACGACGGCCTGACCTGGACATTCAAGCTGAGAGACAATAAATGGTCGGACGGACAGGATGTTAAGGCTGAGGACTACGTGTACTCCATGATGCGAACACTGGATCCAGAAACAGCATCATCCTACACCGGCATGCTGAACCCTATCAAGGGAGCAGAAGCATACGCGTCCGGTGAGGGGAAAGCAGAGGACGTAGGAATCAAGGCAGCTGATGACAAGACGCTTGTCTTCACGCTGGAATCTCCTTGTGCATATTTCCTTAACTTAACATACTTCAGGCTTTTCACTCCTCAGAGACAGGATTACGTTGAAAAATACGGCGACACATTCGGTTCTGAGGCTGATACTATACCGTCCTGCGGGCCTTTTGTCATAAAAAGCTGGACGCACAAGAGCGAAATAGTGCTGGAGAAGAATCAGAATTACTGGGATGCAGATTCCGTAAAGCTGAGCAAAGTTACATATAAGATACTGGAAGACGAGCAGGCCAGGATGAATGAAATCCTAAACGGAACAGTTGACATAGGTACTGCTGAATCCAAGGAATGGAAAGACAAGTTCAGCGGTACAGGCGATTTCGACGTAATAAGCGGCTACGAGCCGACTACTGAATGCATGATATTCAACACAAAGGACAAGATGTTCTCCAGCGTGAAGATCAGGAAAGCTGTTTCGGCAGCGATTGACAGGGAGGACTATGTGGAAACACTTTATCCTAGCACCAGGACAGCAGCATATTCATTCTGCCCTCCGACCCTCCAGATAGGGACCGAGGAGTTCAGGACTGCAGCTGGCAGCGAGCCTGTAAGGCAGCTTATCGAGGAAGTGACGGATCCCAAAGCTCTTTTCACAGAGGGAATCAAGGAGCTGGGGCTGGGTTCGGATCCTGCAAAAATAACTTTGACAATAACCGCAGCAGGTCCTAACGCGAAGACTAAGCAGATAGCGGAATACAACCAGCAGATGTTCCAGGAAGCACTGGGCTGCAAAGTGGATATTGAGTATGTTGATCCTGCAAGCATGGGAAAGACCATCGGGACGGGAGACTTCCAGATGGTTACTGCCGGCTGGACAGGAGACTACAACGATCCGATGACCGAATTCGACATATGGACATCTCATGGAGGGCTTAACTTCGGAAGATGGTCAAACGAGAAATATGACCAGAACATAGAAGCTGCATCAGCCACCCAGGACCAGGCGAAGAGGCTCGGCTATTTCAAGGAATGCGAGGAGATACTGATCCTCAAGGAAGCAGCCATCGCACCGCTGTCCTTCAAGCAGAGATCCCAGTACGAGAGAAAATATGTTGAGGGATATATGAGTACCCTGTTCGGATCAAGCATGGAGCTCAAGTACGCATACACACTGGGAAGATAAATCAGATTGTAATAGATACACATATTTTGCAGCAGGGTCTTTGGGCTCTGCTGTAATGCTATTTATTGAAAGGAGGAAGAGGATGCTGAGTTATATGCTGAAGAGGCTGGCCTACATGGCTGTCACTCTCTGGGTAGTTATTACAATCACTTTTTTTCTTATGCATGCGATACCCGGGGATCCTCTGTCCGGCCTGGCAAGGGAGCTGCCTGCCCATACAAAGGCGAACTATTATGCAAAGTACGGGCTGGATAAGAGCCTGGGCGAACAGTACTTCATTTATATCAACAACCTGCTGCACGGTGATCTGGGCGAGTCCCTTAAATATCCCGGCAGAGATGTTAAGGGAGAGATACTTAAATATGCCCCGGCGACTGCAAGGCTGGGACTTCAGGCTGTGAGCATTGGTTTTTTGCTGGGCAGTATCCTCGGCCTGGCAGCTGCATTCAAGAGAAACAGGTGGCCTGACTACCTTGTTACCGGTGCCGCTCTGCTCGGGGTGTCTGTACCGAGTTTCGTTCTGGCGGCGCTTCTGCAGTACATATTTGCCGTAAGGAACAGCTGGCTCCCGGCCACGGGGTGGGGAGGCTTTGCATTCACCATTCTGCCGTCAATTGCGCTGAGCACCTCGGTGCTGGCCATATTCGCAAGGGTCATGAGGGCGAGCGCGCTGGACGTAATAGGTCAGGACTACATAATGACGGCGAGGGCAAAGGGCTCCGGCGGTCTGTCCTTTGCATTCAAGCATGTGGCAAGGAATGCGGTGCTGCCCTCGGTAACACTTCTGGGGCCGCAGATAGCGGGCATCATAACCGGATCCTTTGTCATAGAGAACATTTTCGCCATTCCGGGGATAGGCTCGAATTTTGTAACCAGCGTATTCAACAGGGACTACACAATGATCATGGGAATGACTGTTTTTTATGCAGTTGTCTACATGGCGGCTCTGCTGCTGGTGGACATAGCCTATGCAGTCATCGACCCGAGGATCAGGCTGTATGAGCCTAAGTGACAGGGGGGGTGGCTTGATTGATTAATATAACCAGCACCACATACAGGCAGGATGCGTGGCGCAGGCTCAAGGGCAACAGAATCGCCATGGTTTCGCTGGCTTTGCTTCTTGCCATATTCGCCATGTGCATAATAGGGCCGTTCATCAGCCCTTACAAATACACTGCAGTGAATTCGGACATAGTCAACCAGTCTCCGAGCCTTCAGCATCTTTTCGGCACCGATGACCTGGGAAGGGATATCTTTGCCAGGATATGGGCCGGAGGTAGGGTGTCGATGCTGATCGGCGTCCTGGGGGCTTTTTCGGTGACTGTATTAGGAGTTTTGTACGGAGGGATCTCGGGCTATTTCGGCGGAACGGCAGACGATATCATGATGAGGGCCGTCGAGGTAATGAACTGCATACCATACATGATAGTTGCGATACTCATTGCGTTCATAGCAGGACAGGGTATCGGAGCGCTCATACTCGCCATGACGATAACCGGCTGGGGCGGCATGGCCAGGCTTGTCAGGGGACAGGTGCTGCAGCTGAGGGAGCAGCCGTTCGTCCTTGCCGCAAAGGCACTCGGGGCCAGCCCGGGAAGGATAATATCCAAACACCTGCTGCCGAACACAGTCGGTGTAATTATAGTTCAGTTCACACTGGACGTGCCGATATTTATTTTCGGAGAGGCGTTCCTGAGCTTCATAGGCCTTGGCATCCAGTCTCCGGGAACCAGCTGGGGGGCGATGGCGGCTGCCGCGCAGCAGCATCTCATGTTCTACCCTTACCAGATATTCTTTCCGGCACTCTTGATCAGCATGACCATGCTCGCATTCAACCTTCTTGGGGACGGCTTGAGGGATGCTCTGGATCCAACGCTTGGAATACAGGAGGGCATATAATGGAGAGATTGCTGGAAGTCAGAAATCTGAAAGTCACATACCATACGAGGGCAGGAGACGTTCAGGCGGTACGAGGGGCTGATTTCCACCTGGACAGAGGGGAGACCCTGGCTGTTGTAGGGGAATCAGGATGCGGAAAGACAGCGGTGGCAAAAGCCGTGATGAGGCTGATCGAGAAGCCCCGCGGAGAGATAGAGGAAACCTCCATGATATTTTTCGAGGGGCGCAATGTCCTGGAGATGGACAAGAAAGAAATCAGAAAGCTCAGGGGAGGGGAGATAGGGATGATATTCCAGGACCCGATGACATCCCTCAATCCGACCATGAGGATAGGAGACCAGATAGCTGAAAGCCTGATGCTGCACTGCGGCATGAAAAGGAAGCCTGCCTTCAGCAGAGCCTGTGAGCTGCTGAAGCAGGTCCGCATAAACGACTGGGAGCTGATGGCGAAAAGGTATCCGCATGAGTTCTCGGGGGGGATGAGGCAGAGGGCCATGATCGCTATGGCTGCTGCTGGCGGCCCCAGAATAATCATCGCAGACGAGCCTACAACCGCCCTTGATTTGACGATACAGGCGGAGATAATGGGTCTTCTGCGTGAGCTTAAGAAAAATACGGGGACTTCGATGATGCTCATAACGCATGACCTGGCGATAGCTGCAGGATCAGCGGACAGGGTTCACATAATGTATGCGGGCAGGATAGTTGAGAAGGCTGAAACAAAAGAACTGTTCGGAAATCCGGCCCACCCGTATACTGAAGCTCTTCTTAATTCGGCTCCGGGGCCTGGTTCGGAAAGCAAGAGCAGACTCGCAACGATGGCCGGGTCGCCGCCGGATCTCATTGGGACGATCAGAGGCTGCGCTTTTGCCAAGAGGTGCGGCAGCTGCATGCCTATATGCCTTGAAAAAAATCCGGGGATGGTGAAGCTTGGCGCGGGCCATGAGGCCGCGTGCTGGAAACTGATCGGGGATACTGCAGGGGGTGAAGCGCCGTGAGCGTGAACGGTCATGAAAATCTAATCGAGGTCAGGAACCTCAAGAAATCCTTCAGGCTCGGCAGGAAATCCCTTCTGGTGGCTGTGGATGACGTCAGCCTGAGCATCAAAAAGGGAGAAACATATGCGCTTGTCGGGGAGTCCGGGTCAGGAAAAACAACCCTCGGCAGGCTTATGCTCGGCATCTATCCTGCCGACAGCGGAGAGGTCCTCGTCGGAGGCTCGAACGTATGCGTCAGCGGGAAGAAGGAACGGCTAGAGTTTACCCGGAAAGCCCAGATGATATTTCAGGATTCCTATGCTTCGATGAACCCAAGGATGAACGTGGGGGATATCGTGGCCGAAGGCATCGATATCCACGGGATCCATTGCGGACAGGAGAGGACCGGCAGGATAAACGAACTACTTGGGCTGGTTGGCATGGGCGGTGAATTCAAAGTCCGTTTCCCGCATGAGCTTTCGGGAGGGCAGAGGCAAAGGGTAGGCATAGCGAGGGCTCTGGCCGTGGAGCCTGAATTCATCGTCTGCGATGAACCGATATCATCGCTGGATGTTTCCGTGCAGGCTCAGATCATCAACCTTCTCATAGACCTCCAGAAAAAGAAGGGCCTGACATATCTCTTCATATCGCACGACATAACCATGGCCAGGCATGTGTCCGACAGCATGGGCGTCATGTACATGGGGAGGATCCTTGAGACAGGAGTGAGCTCGGACGTCTGCAGAAGACCCCTTCACCCTTATACCCGGGCTCTGCTCTCGGCAGCCATGCTCTCGGGGACTGAAACGGGCTTTGAGGCTCAGGCAGGCAAAGGCAGGGGAGCGGGCTGCAGGTTTGCAGGGAGGTGCGGCTGTGCAAAGGCCGAGTGCCTCCTGACAGCGCCTGAACTCAGGGAAATAGAAAAAGGCCATTACGCGGCCTGCCATATCCTGTAGTATTTCCAGGCGGGGATTTCCCCGCCTTTAGCATGCAATTACACTGTTGACTTGTCAAAAAAATATATATAGTATAATAATGGTACAAAAATTTAATGTATGGGGTAATATCGATGGAGTGTTACAAAGATTTTGCGAAAATATATGACCAGCTCATAAACTGCGATATAGACTACAGTGACTGGGCGGAATTCATAATGGGCATCTGCGAAGAGGAAGGTGTGGAGTTTTCGGATTACCTTGACCTTGCATGCGGTACAGGCAACATGGCCGAGCAGATATGCGGCAGGTTCAGGGAAAGCTGGCTGGTCGACATGTCCATGGACATGCTTTCGGAGGCTGAGAGCAAGCTAAGGGCCAGAGGGGCCAAAGCAAAATTCGTATGTCAGGACATAACCGAGCTCAACCTGAACAAGAAATTCGACCTGATAACCTGCTGCCTCGATTCAACCAACTATATCCTTAAGGAGAGCGATCTTCTGAAATATTTCACTGCTGTGAAAGGGCATCTTAAGGACGGGGGCATATTCGTTTTCGACATCAACTCCTACTACAAGCTGAAGGAAATCCTGGGCAACAACGTCTACAACTATGATGATGAAGATGTAACCTACATATGGGAAAACTCCTTCAGCAACGATATAGTCCACATGTACCTCACCTTCTTCGTGAAGGAAGGCGAGCTCTACAGGAGGTTCGACGAAGAGCACAGCGAAAGGGCCTATACGTCGGAAAAGATAGAAAGCTTGATCTCCAAAGCAGGCCTGCAGGTCATTGGCCTGTATGACAGCTACAAGCCTGTAACACCAGATGAAGAAACGGAAAGAATAGTATATGTATTGAAAGCCGAGGGAGGAAAACAGAATGGATAAATTGATAAAGGCAACCGCGATGAACGGTGATGTCAGGATAATTGCAGCTCAGACAACCGAGCTTGTCAACAAGGCGGTTAAGATACACGGGTGCGCTGCAGGCGCAGCTGTAGCTTTCGGAAGGATGCTTACAGCAGGAAGCATAGTCGGCAGCATGCTGAAGGCAGAGCAGGACAAACTGACACTGCAGATAGACGGAGGCGGACCGATAAAGGGGATAAGCGTGACATCCTACGCAGATGCACACGTCAAAGGATACGTCGGGAATCCGGCTGCAGACCTGCCTCTCAACGATAAGGGCAAGGTTGATGTGGGCGGTCTGGTGGGCCGTGAGGGAAGCCTCATGGTGATAAGGGACATGGGAATGAGGGAGCCTTACGTTGGACAGAGCCCTATAGTGACAGGAGAAATAGGCGACGATATTGCCTACTATTATACTGTTTCTGAGCAGACGCCGTCCGCGGTAGGACTTGGCGTTCTCATAGACACCGACTACAGCATAAAGGCTGCAGGCGGATTCCTTATCCAGATGATGCCCGATGCGAATGAGATGGCGGCGGATATTGTAACATACAGGCTTGAAGAACTAAACTCCATAACGGATATGATGAGCAAGGGTATGTCCATAGAGGAGATTATCAGGCACATATTCGAGGATATGCAGCTCAACATACTCGAAAGCATGACGCCTGAATACAGGTGCGACTGCTCAAGGGAAGTCGTGGAGCAGGCTCTCATAAGCATAGGCGAGCAGGAGCTGAGGAAGCTATACGAGGAAGGAAAGACTGAGGAGCTGAAGTGCCATTACTGCAACGAAAAGTATCTCTTTGCAAAGGAAGATTTCGAAAGGATACTGGAAGAGATAAAAAAATAAAAAACAAAAAAGGTGTTGACATAAAACTGGGCAGGCTATATAATATTAATTGTCGCAAGGAGCTGTGCTCCTGAAACAAGATAGTGGGCGCATAGCTCAGCTGGGAGAGCATCTGCCTTACAAGCAGAGGGTCACAGGTTCGAGCCCTGTTGTGCCCACCACTATTTTGGCCTGGTGGCTCAGATGGTTAGAGTGCTGGCCTGTCACGCCGGAGGTCGAGGGTTCGAGTCCCTTCCAGGTCGCCAAAAAAATAAAATGGCCAGTTAGCTCAGTCGGTAGAGCAGAGGACTGAAAATCCTCGTGTCCCTGGTTCGATTCCTGGATTGGCCACCATTATTTTTTTAAAAATGTCAATAGTTTGCGGGAGTGGCTCAGTGGTAGAGCGTCACCTTGCCAAGGTGAACGTCGCGAGTTCGAATCTCGTCTTCCGCTCCAATTTGGCGCCATAGCCAAGTGGTAAGGCAGAGGTCTGCAAAACCTTTACCCCCAGTTCAAATCTGGGTGGCGCCTCCA
>JAGFXP010000072.1 GCA_017861315.1 Bacillota bacterium
TTTAATAGATTATATTATCTTGAAAAATTGAAGTATATTGTGGGAGGGAAATATGGCAACGTATCTGGTTGATTATGAAAATGTAAAAACAGGCGGCTTAAATGGTATAACCAAGTTAATGAAAGAAGATAAAGTAATAATTTTTTATAGCGAAAACGCTGACACATTAACATTTGGTTTACATAGACGGATAAATGAATCAGTTGCAGATATTTCGTTTATTCGAGTTGAAGTAGGTTGTAAAAATGCTTTAGATTTTCAACTTGTTTCTTACCTTGGTTATTTAGTAGCACAATATAAAGATGAAAAATATTTTATTATAAGTAATGATAACGGATTTACTAGTGTTAAAAAATTTTGGCATAAAAAGAAAGTTTTAGTAGAAGTTGCCTATGACTTATCAGGACAAAGCAAAGTCCAAGAGGAAATAGATTTAAAGGACCAGGTTGTAAAAATAATAACTAATAAGGAAGACGCCCAGGTAGTAATGGAATATATTCAAAAATATAAAACGAAGCAAGGGATTTATAACGCATTAGTCAAAAAATATGACAATCAAAAGGCAGGTCAAATTTATAAATCTATTAAACCACTAATAACACACAAAAAGGGTACTGAGGACTCATAAAATTGAACAATGGGCCCCCTTGGCATTTATAGCCAAGGGGGCCCATCCTATCAAGGCAATTAAGTTGACCTGTAATATACAAATCAGCAATTGTGATAAACTAGCACCTGTCCATCATAACTTCAAGGATTATGTCGTCAGTGTTTGACATTCCTATCGAGGACACCTTTCCAAGGTTCTGTATCGATTTTTCTGCAGATTCATCCAGGATTCCGTCGCTTGAAGGTATGAATATGTTCTTCATTGCCATTTCGGAAGCATCTATGCAGGCTGCAACCGAAACCGACAGCTTGTAGGCACAGCCCAGCTTGGCTCCGTCGCAGATCATTCCTGATATTCCTGCTATCATGTTCTTTATTGCGCCTTCAATCTGTGTCATCGTTCCGCCCATTATATATGAAAGGCCGGCGCTCGCTCCTACTCCTGCAGCAACTGCGCATCCGCACACAGGTGAAAGGGAACCTGTGTATGTCTTTATATATATTGTAACGAGGTGGCTCAGCGTTACTCCCCTGACTATAGTTTCATGGTCGAGCTTAAGGTTCTCTCCTACCACGGCAACCGGCAGTATGGCAACGAGTCCGTGGTTTCCGCTTCCGGCGCTGCTCATTACAGGCAGCGGAGCTCCTGCCATCCTTGCTTCAGAAGCAGCAGCAGTGAGCGATTTTGCATAGAATTCAAAGTCTGTTTCATCTGTATTCAGCATTTTGCCGAGGCCAATGCCCAGGTCGCCGTGGAGGCCTTCCCAGCCCATCCTCTTGTTCATGACTATGCCGTCGTTGATGAATGCGATTTTTTCAAATTCCACGGTATCGACAAACTCTTTAAGCTCGGAGATTTTGAATTCCTTTATCTTTTCCCTGATCGCAGGCTTAGGAGCCTCGCTCTTTACAGCCTCGGATGAGAAAAGAGCCTCGCCGTTCTTTTCAACAAGAACTATGTTGAGGTGTGTCTTCCTTATTAGAACTCTCGAAGAGTTCTTCATTCCCTTTGCGACTACCTCGATGTAAAGTCCGTCTGTGTCCTTCTTCAGCTCAAGGTTGATCATATCCATTTTCAGGATATCCATAGCCTTGTCCAGGCTTTCATCGTTTACCTCTTTGAGGACCTCGAGTCTGTAATCCGACTTTCCAACTACCAGCGCAAGGGCTGCTGCCACAAGGATGCCTTTCTCGTGCGTTCCAGGGATGCCGACTTCCTTGCCGTTCTTTATTATGTTCTTGTCGCAATATATGTCAAGAACCTGTACTTCTTCGCCTAATACTTCCTTCGCTTTTGCAACAGCATAAGCTACCGCTGTAGGTTCTGTGCAGCCGAGTGCAGGAACAACCTGATCCTTAAGAATATTTACCAGCAATTCATTATCTTTCATTATTTAAAACCCTCCAAAAATAATCATTTTGATTTCAATGATTATTAAAGCAAGTTCCATGCCAACACCTCAGCCGCTGGTAATCCTCAAAATAGAAAAGAGGTATTTCTCATAATTGAGAAATACCTCGGCATGATCCTTGGGAACCTTGCATACCAATGCTTCACAGATTTTCTCAAATTCGAGAATTAGTTCTCATTTTTGAGAATCCTGTTGTTCCTCAAGCTTCCTGTACAGCGTAGCAGGGCTTATCTGCAGTTTTTTTGCTATGTTTTTTTTCGCTTCGGTATCGTCACCGTAATATCTTATCATTCCCTTTATTACATCCTTCTCGTAGTCAGCTACGAGGTCCTTCAGCGGCTTTTCATCTGCAGCAGCTTCGCTGCTCTGTCCTATCCTGCTGCTTATAATGTCAAGGCTGATCCGGTCGCCCTTTTCGAAGTTTATGGCGTACTCTATGAGGTTCTGGAGTTCCCTGACGTTTCCGGGCCAGTTGTACCTGGCCATGGCCTTCTGTGCAGCCTCCGAATAGCCCTTCATATCCTTATTGTATATCTTGTTGTACCTTTTAAGGAAGTAGTCCGAAAGCTCCAACACGTCGTCGGCCCTCTCCCTGAGCGGCGGTATCCTGAGCGGTATAACATTGAGCCTGTAGAAAAGATCCTCCCTGAACTCGTTGCGCTCCACCATCTTCTGGAGGTCCTTGTTGGTTGCCGCTATTATCCTCGGGTTCACTTTTATGGTAACAGATCCCCCGACCCTCATGAGCTCCTTCTCCTCGAGCACCCTGAGGAGTTTGACCTGCATGTGCAGGGGGAGGTCTCCTATCTCGTCCAGGAATATGGTGCCGTCCTTCGCAATTTCGAATTTGCCCATCTTTCCGCTGCTGTTAGCGCCGGTGAATGTGCCTTTTTCGTATCCGAACAGCTCGCTCTCCATGAGGGTCTCCGGGATCGCACCGCAGTTTATCGCCATGAATATCTGGTTCCTTCTGTCGCTGCCCGTGTGTATAGCTCGGGCGAAGAGCTCCTTCCCTGTGCCGCTCTCTCCAAGCAGCAGCACTGGCATGTTCTGCCTTGAGATCAGCTTTGCCTGCTCCTTGACCTGCGTCAGGGACTGGCTCTCACCGATGATTTCGTCGAAGGTCAGTATGGCGTTCTTCTCGCTCGCATTGAATACGGACCTCTGGAGCGTGCCGAAGTCCTTGAAGGTTATCACGGCTCCCTCCGCTGAATCGTCCACCAGTATCGGCTTTATGGAAAAAAGGAACTCTATGTCCTGTTTGCCGATGGAAACCGTGAGCTGCTCCTCCTCAAGGCTCAGCTTGTTTTTTTCTATCTTTTCTATGACCTGCTTGGGCAGTATCCTGTCCAGCGGTTTGCCCACTATGTTTGAATACTTTACACCGAATTTCTCCTTGAAGTATCTGTTCAGCGTGATTATGCTCCTGCTCTTATCAATGATGACGATGCCCTCGTTGACTGAATCAATTACGGTGAGAAGCTCCTTGGACTTGTACTGCAGCTTGCTGCTTATGTTTTTTTCTTTTATCTTCGACGCTATGAGCTCCGAAAGCCTCTTGTCAAAGTCGATATAGCTCTCCTTCTTCTCAAGGAACGCCTCCTTCTTTTCAGCATCGAATATTATTAGGCCAACGACCCCGACCACCTTATCGTCGATTATTATCGGGAAGCATACCGCAGCCTTTTCTTCGCAGTTCTCCCTGGAGTCGCATATATCGCATTCGTTGCACGACTTGGGGTCGGCTATCAGGTACTGATTGCCTGTAAGCAGGCACTTTTCAAAAGCAGAGTTCTTAGGACCGGGGGTTCCGACCTTGCTTTTGTATATGCCTGTACCGGCAAGCCTTATGAGATCCCTGTCGAGTATGGTCACGTCTATGCCCACTATGGCCTTCACTGTCTCCGCTATCTGCTGTAGTTCATCCTTTATCTGCCTTATCATATCAGACCCTGTGCTTCCCCGAGAACCCGGACATCTCTATTTTGACTACCACGCAGTTATTCAGGTTTTTAAGGATATACGCATCGCCCTCCTGGATGAAATCGGGGCTGTATTTTTTCACTAGCTCTGCAAGTGCATAAGCCTTCTCCTCGCCCTCGGCCATGGAAGCCTTTCCGAAGGCCATGACGCTTTCATAATTGGTTGAAAAATCTCCCGGAAGCACCTCCGTTGCGCCAACCACAGTGAAGCATACCTTTGGATTTGCTTTTATGTTGTCCAGCTTGGCGCCTGCAGTCGCTGCATGGAAATATATATCCCTGCCCGTAAAGACATAGCTGACGGGAGTTCCGAAAGGCTGCCCGTCCGGATCTGCCGTGCATAAAATCCCGTATTCCCCCTTTTCTAGAAGCACCAAAGCTTCCTCATCCGTCATCATCCTGTCGATTCTTCTCATTTTTTTCATCACTATTCCCCCCAAAAATCAAATTGATAATCTATCAGCATCCGCATTTCGGCTCAGTCCCTGTGAGCCAGCCATATATTATGGCGCTCGCTCAGCCTACGCCCTTCTTTACTTCCAGAGCTTTTGCTGGACAGTTTCTGGCGCAGGCGCCGCATTCCATGCAGGAATCAAGATCCTCGACGGCCGCAGTCTTCTCCTCGATCCTGAAAACCGAATGAGGGCATACCTCGACGCACCTGCTGCAGCCGACGCATTTTGCCCGGTCCAGTTTAAGCGTAGCCACGTTCTTTATATATCTGTGTTTCATCAATACCACCCCCGAATCATCCGGAAATCATCCTGTAAGCAATCAGCAGCACGACGCCCGCGGCGCAGAGCACAGCCCCGGCCACCATGGAGGCGATGGTCTCCTTTGTGGTTCCCGAGAGTGACGTGTAGGTGCTTGAGCCTGTGAACTGCAGCGCAGTGTAGCTGGAAATGAACATCATGAATAATATATATGCCGTCTTTACCAGGATGCTGTCCTGCACAAGAAAAATGTCTGAAATCCCCAGGAATGCCAGGGACCATACGGCCGCCAGCGCAGCCCCCTTCAACGAAAAAGCCCTGAAGGGTATGTACGGCAGGAGCAGCGGCACTGCCACAGAGCCCAGCAGCAGCGAAATGAAGAGCGGCACGTAGTTAACAAGCGTCAGTCCCACGTCTCCCCTATTGAAGACCAGGAGTACAGCCAGGAACGGGAGCGCGTATTTGATGTCAGGTATGAATTCCATCGGCGCCAGGACCAGCCTGTCCCTGAATCCGAATTTCACCTCTCTCATCTCGTCATTCTTGACGAGCCCGTTTCCCAGGAACTCCCTGATATCCTCAGCCCTCACTGGGCCGTAGACCACATCGAAGCCTGCTTTCTTTATGACATGAGCAGCGACTCCGGGAGCCCCCAGCTGCGGCAGGATAATCCTGCTGTGGGTAACTATCTCCTTGAGCTTCACCTTGTTTATGACCTTAAGCAGCTCGTAGTTTCCGAAGGTGCCCTTTCCCGCTGCGCACCATACGTTTATGCCCTTCGTGTCTATCACGAGTATCCATAGATCAAGCCCGCCAAGCTCCTTCCTCAAGGCATCCAGCGTCAGCTTGTAGTTTGCGGTGACGAGGACGTGCGATCTCTCATCGGGCTCGCCTACAGCGTAGATGCCGGGCTCCACCAGGTAGCTGTACCTTCCGATACCCCAGCGGACCTTCCAGCCCCCTATTATGTCCCTCCAGGAGAGGCTCGTGCTGAGCCTCTCCACTTCCCCTGTATTAGTCAAAACAACATCCTTGGCCAAGCAAGTCACCTCCGCCTTAGTAATTATCATAATTATAACATATTTCAGGAAATACTCTATGAATTGATTTTCCAGTTTGGTAGAATAATATTATTCATTCTTACAAGGAGGATAAACAATGTTAGGAACTATCGTAAATGTAGCAGCAATCATCATCGGAAGCCTCCTGGGCTTTCTTATAAAAGGAGGTATCCCGAAAAAAGTCGGTGACACAGTAATCCAGGGCCTTGCGCTGTCCACCATGCTCATAGGGATACTAAACGCAGTCGAGGTAAACAACCTGATGCTCCTGATAATATCTATGGTAATAGGCTCCGCGATTGGGGAGGCAATAGATATAGACAGATTCCTGAACAACATAGGAGACATGATCGAGATCAAGCTGAAAGGCAGAGGAGGAAAGGTTTCGCAGGGCTTTGTAACAGCCAGCCTTCTGTTCTGCGTTGGAGCTATGGCGATCGTCGGGTCGCTCAACAGCGGACTCAAGGGGGACCATTCAACCCTGTTCTCTAAATCCGTACTGGATTTCGTCTTTTCGCTGATCTCGGCTTCCTCCCTTGGCATAGGCGTTCTGCTGTCGTCAGTATCTGTGTTCCTTTACCAGGGCACCATCACACTGCTGGCTGAGAGCATGAAGGGCTTCCTCATAGAATCGGTAATTACCGATATGAGCGCCATAGGCGGACTGCTTATTATGGGCATAAGCTTCAACATGCTCGGCATGTCCAAGGTAAAGGTGGCCAACTTCCTGCCGGCCATGTTTATCCCGCCGGTCTACCAGGTGATCCTCACGCTCCTCGGAAAATAAAAAAGAACCTGGATAAATCCAAGTTCTATACGGCAGCCTTGCTTGCAATATCAAATTCTTCTCCCGGCCAGTAGATGTCAATCGGGTTATACTTGCCATCCCTCAGCATGGTCGGGAACACCTTTCCCTGCTTTATGGCTTCTATCAGATCCCTTTCATCCCTCACCTTGTCCGGAAATACTGTTGCGTATCTTCCGAGCTTCTCGAGTATATGCGCATCGCTTGATCCTACGCAAGGAAGGTTCAGCTCTGTCGCAAGAGTGTATGCCGACAGGTTGTGGTGTGGAAGCGTGCTTCCGTTGAAGGCCTCGACACCTGAAAGATGCGCCTGCACTGTCCTGATATGCTCGCCCAGCCCTCTGTTGTTGTTCCTGAAAGGGTGGGCGCTTATGGTTATGCCTTTGTGTTTCGCAGCCAGCTTGACCAGCTCCGATGCATGCATTTTATGCTTAGGTATATCCTTTACCCCGAAGACCAGAAGGTCCCCTTCATATGTCAATATCTCAGCGCCTACCAGCACTGTGAATCCGCTTTTCTTGGAATACTCGTGCGCCTCGTCGAATATGTCAGAGCTTTCATGATTCGTGATGCAGATGGCGTCAAGCCCTACCTTCTTTGCCCTGGCAACAGCTTCTTCAAGCGTAAAGTGGCTGTCAGAGGAATATTTGCTTTCATGAACATGCATGTCAATTATCATAATCCAAAGCCTCCATAATCATATCTCACAAACCCATTTTATCAGATTAATTATGCAGATTGCCATGACTATAAAAATTTCAAATATATCAACTTCCAACTATAGCTTTTATCTATTGCCGTCCAAAAAATTCCCGAACATCCCCAGCACGCTTCCTTCATCCTTGCCGCCCGCGCTTGTCCCTCGTGCAGCAGAGAATATCCTGCCTGCAAGCCTGCTCAGCGGCAGCGACTGCACCCAGACCTTTCCCGGCCCGGTTACCGTGGCGAAGAAAATGCCCTCCCCGCCGAAGAACACGTTCTTGACCCCTCCAACGAATTCAATGTCATAATGCACATCTCTCGTCATAGCTACCAGGCAGCCCGTGTCGATCCTAAGCATTTCCCCCGGCAGGAGTTCCTTTTCAACGACCACTCCCCCGGCATGGATGAACGCCAAACCGTCGCCCTCGAGCTTCTGGAGTATGAAGCCTTCACCCCCGAAGAAACCCACGCTCAGCTTTCTCCTGAAATCTATTCCCACCGACACACCGTGCGCTGCGCACAGGAAAGCATCCTTCTGGCATATGAGCTTCCCGCCGTAAAGGCTCAGGTCCATGGGGAGTATTTTGCCAGGATAAGGCGACGCTAAGGACACCTTCTCCTTTTCATATCCTGAGTTGGTGAAGGCTGTCATGAACAGGCTTTCGCCTGTCAGCACCCTTTTGCCTGCCCCGAAGAGCTTGTCCATCATCTTCCCGCCGCTCCTTGATGAGCCGTCGCCGAAAATGGTCTCCATGAGGACGTTTGAAGTCATCATCATAAGAGCCCCCGCTTCTGCGACCACCGTTTCCCTTGGATCCAGTTCAATCTCAACGAACTGCATGTCATCCCCTATAATTTTGTACCCGATATCATGTGAACCCATCATAATCCCCCTTATTATTTAACGTCGTAGTATTCTACGTCTATAACTTTTTTAGCATTGAAATCGAATTTTTTATCAAATGCTTCCTCGCCTAGCTTTTCTTCCTGGACAACATCGTTCTGCCTGCCAGCCTTCCAGCTCCTGATTTTTGCACTTATCTTGAAATACGCGAAAACCGCGGCCCCGGCCACAAGCAGGTATGGTGCAGTTTTGAAGAACAGGTAAAACACAAACATTCCGATCACAATCCCGAAAGAACTCCTTAAGACCGAAGCAAAATTAGCGTTCATAATCTCTAATACATCTCCTCATTTGTTTGACTAATATTAATATTATACCACGTATTTCAGATTTGTAAACAGTATTCTATATCACATTACAGGTTATTTCT
>JAGFXP010000073.1 GCA_017861315.1 Bacillota bacterium
AGACCATAGGAAGGTGAAGTCAAATGCTTGAAAATGAAGTCAGGGATGAAGTCCAGCACATGTTGGCGTGGATGAAGAAAAGAAAAGACGAAGAGCAGCAGGAGCTCATAAGGCATGGGCATTGTAACGGCTTTTCGTCCCACTGCTGTCTGAGCTGCGACAGATGCTGGGGGAAACCGAAGTAGAATCTATCGTCTGGAGCTCTCCGAAAGGATCAGCTGCGAAGGCAGGTAGAAGACCCAGGCAAGGAAGCCTGGAAAATGATCAAACGGCACTGTTATGTTCAGGAATATATTCAGATCGCAGAGCATAAGGAGCCACAGGCCTGTGTTTATAAGCACAACATTATTCCTGGGATAGAGGCCGGCCTTTGCAGTGCTGAAAGCTGTGTGGAGGCTGCAGAACGTAAGAAAAGCGTAGAGGCAGCCAGCAAGAGCAATGGCTTTTTCATCTATCCCCGAGACCGTGACCACAACAAATGCAAATGACATGAACGCGGCACCGGAAATGGCGTACATTTTAGTGTGGAATTTTGAATACCTGCTGTGCCTGATGATATAGATCGACTGGACAACGCAGAAAAGCAATATTCCCAGAAAATATTGTTCCAGAAAAAGCAAAAAAGGATCCGCGGCTATTGTAACAAACATTGCTGCCTGAAGGAGCAATGCGTCTCTTTTTTCCAAGCAATCCTTGCCTGACAGAAGAGCGTTGGCAAAGCATAGCAGGACTGAAACATATTTAAGGATATTTGAATAGCTGTTAAAGCTGCCTGAACCGAACAGGTCCAGGCAGATAAATGACAGATAGCAAATTACGATAAAAGTAAGGATGAGACTCTTCCTATTCATTAACCTTTCCTCCAAAATAGCTGGTGCCCCATACCCCGAGAAGTATGAGCGCCGCTCCCGCCAGGTGGTACCAGAAAAAGGCTTCGTTCATGAATAAAACGCCGGCAGCTATTGACACTATTGTCGAAAGATTTGAAAACACTGCGTTCTCCGATGCCTTGATCTTTGAAAGGGAATAGTTTATGAGAAGGAATGCGATTGATGAGGACAGAATACCGAGATATAGTATTGAAATGCTGAAACCGGTATCCGAGAATAGTATGAAGTAGCTGCTCAGCGTGCCGTTTTTTATATGATCGGCAACGGATATCAAATTAAAGAAAAGCGCGCCGAATGCCATCATGAAATATGTAATCTCCATGGGGGTGAAATCTGAGGACAGCTTCCTTGAGAGTATATTGTATATTGAAGCTGCGAGCACAGCCATGAGAAGAAAAACGGTACCCGCAATGCTCACACTGCCGGAGGAAGTGCTTCCCATGGCGATTATCAGCATTACGCCTGCAACCGAAAGAACTATGAACAGCGCCTGTTTCAGAGAAGGAATCTCTTTCAACAACCAGGCTCCCAGCACGGCCACGAAGATAGGTATGAGGGCGAGCATGATCCCGGCCTGAAGCGTAGACCCATATTTTATACCGAAGGTTTCGAAAATGAAGTAAAGAAAAGGGTGAGTGAAACTCAGCAAAAACAAGGATCTCAAAGGTTTGTTTTTGTAGTCGATCTTGATAATCTTCAATAATGCCAGCAGTGACATAGTCAAAAATGCCGCCCCGAATCTGAATGAGAGCAGCTCGAAAGGACCGGCAGTGCCAAGGGCCTTTTTGGAAAACATGAAGCTGAATCCGAATATTATTGATGCTGTTATGCAGGACATGTAGGGCAAAAATTTCTTGTTGTTGAGCATGATGTTCCTCCGTGTGATTTTGTTTACATACGTTAATATTATATACTAAATTCACGGCAGTTAAAATGAAAAACAGGCTGGAAATTTCCAGACCTGTTTTATTATACTACAGCTTGACAGTATTCGCTGCTGTGTTCATTTTTTCGACGATTGTGTACATGTTTGTTATCTCGCCAGCACCGAGCTTTTCCTTCAGACCGAAGAAGTCAAGGCAAGTGCCGCAGCAAAATATGTTTACGCCTTTTTCGGAAAGGGACTTTATGCTGCCGAGGCAGTCAGATCCTTCCACGGCAAGTTTGACTCCGCCGTTGAGGAACAAAATATCGGAAGGAAGCTTGTCGCTTTCTGAAAGTGCGAAAATATAGCTTTTCATTAGCAGTGTTCCCAGTTCGTCATCGCCCAGACCCAATTTATCATTTCCTATCATTATAACAAGTTTTTCTTCTGAAAAATTCATCGGCTTGCAGGCGCAGGGGGATTTTGAAATTTTGATATAGTACAACCCTTCCTTTTGTTCCGAAGAATAATCGAAACCGCTGCTCTGAGCGAACTTCGAGATGTTCGAGTTTGCAACTTCATTGTCGACTATCACGGTAGCGGATCCTTCCTGCAGCTGATCGAAAAACTTTTTCGTAGTTATCACAGGCAGCGGACATTTGAGTCCTTTGCAGTCTAATATGTGTTCCATCGTAATACCACCCTTCTTTCAAGATAAATTATAGCATTATTTTTTGCGCGAGAAATAATATATTAAAAAACCTAATAGATGAACATTCAGTTATAAAGCAAATTTATAGCGATTCATACAAAATTAATAATCAGAATATTCAATCAAATAGGATAAAGCGCTTAAACTGTGATATCATAAATAAGGTTACAGTGACTTATTTGCTGGTAGCTTACATATAGAAAGGATTTGAAATATGGATACATTCATATTTACCATCACTGCAATTATTCAATTAGTTGTTTTTCTTGTTTTTGGATACTTCTTTATTGTTTCTATTTTTGGATTGTATAAGAAAAAAGACGACGGAGCCAGGAGCTGTGTTCCTGAGAAAAAATTCGCAATGCTTGTTGCGGCACACAATGAAGAGGTCGTAATCGCCAATATAATCGAGAGCCTCAATCGCCTTGATTATCCGAGGGACCTATACGACATAATGGTTATCGCTGACAACTGCACCGACAGCACTGCAGAGATAGCGAGAGGCTATGAAGGAGCAATGGTCTTCGAAAGATGCATTTCCGATAAAAAAGGAAAAGGCTATGCTCTTGAATGGATGTTTGAAAAGATATTCAATATGGAAACAAAGTACGATGCCGTATGCATATTCGATGCAGATAACCTCATAGACAAAAACTTCCTTAAAGAAGTTAACTATAAGCTTAAGTGCGGTTACAAGGTTGTTCAGGGATATCTGGACAGCAAAAATCCTCACGACTCCTGGATTACGGAATGCTATGCAATTTCCTACTGGTCCACAAACAGGCTGTTCCAGCTTGGAAGAAACAACCTGGGATTTTCGAACCAGATCGGAGGAACGGGCTTCTGTATGGACACTGAGGTGTTGAAAGAGCTTGGATGGGGTGCCACATGCCTTACAGAGGACCTGGAGTTCACCTGCAAGCTTGTAATGAACGGCGAGAAGGTCGGCTGGGCTCATAATGCAATAGTGTACGATGAAAAACCTCTTACGCTGAAACAATCATGGCATCAGAGGAAAAGGTGGATGCAGGGCTTTTCCGATGTTTCCTCAAGGTTCTTCATAAAGCTTATGAAGAAAGCAATCAACGATAGGGATATAGTAGCATTCGACTGTGCGATGTATACTACCCAGCCGTTTTTATTCGTTGCTCTCGGAATAACAGGATTGCTTACATTGGTTCAGATGAATACAGAGCAGGGATTGAGCATTTTTTTAATCAGCACTCTGTTTGCTCCTTGGGTATGGAAGGTGATCAGTATTTTCCAGTTCCTGTTTACTCCGTTTGTAGTTGCTCTGGAGGGAAGAATTTCAAAGAAAATGCTGGCGGTTTTTGCACTGTTTTCTCTGAATGTCGTGTTTTTCCCTTTAGTTTTCGGTGAAAATGCGGAAATACTGCCGGTGGTTACAGCCAACATTCTTTACTTCCTGGCTTTCGTGGCTATACTTTTCGTTGTCGACAGAAAGCACTCGCTTAAAATGTTCATCAGATTTCTGTTGTTCGGCGTGTACACGCTGACATGGATTCCAATAAGCATACAGGGCATAATCGACAGGAACAAGAAGGAATGGAGCCATACTCAGCATACAAGACAGATCAGCATAAACGAAATGGATTAATAGATTCCACGCTGCCATTTGGGATATTTTTCTCAAATGGCAGTTTTTTTGTTGATTAAAAGCTGCAAATATATGAAAATATATGTAGATACTCAAAACAGGGAGGGATCAATTTGCAAAACATGTCAATTTCAGATGCTATGACCATAAAGCTGGATCCGTTTCTTCCGGATTATCCCGTATTTGAAGAAAACATAAGGAGAGCTCCTGACAGGGGATTCAATCTGACAAAGGCCCAGACAACCGTAGCGATCAAGAATGCACTCAGGTATATACCGGAAGAACTCCACGAAGAGCTTGCAGAGGAATTCCTGGATGAGCTGATGACAAGAGGCAGGGTATATGGATACAGGTTCAGGCCTGAGGGAAGGCTTTACGGAAAGCCTGTCAATGAATACAAAGGAAGGTGCGTCGAAGGCAAGGCGTTTCAGGTAATGATCGACAACAACCTGGATTTCGAGGTAGCCCTTTATCCCTATGAGCTGGTAACCTACGGCGAGACCGGTCAGGTATGCCAGAACTGGATGCAGTACAGGCTGATAATGAAATATCTTGAAGAGATGACGGATGAGCAGACGCTGGTAATCGAATCCGGACATCCTCTCGGACTTTTCAGGTCCAAAAAGGACGCTCCCAGGATAATAATGACCAACGCCATGATGATCGGGATGTTCGACAATCAGAAGGACTGGCATTACGCAATGCAGATGGGTGTGGCAAATTACGGACAGATGACTGCCGGCGGTTTCATGTATATAGGTCCGCAGGGTATAGTTCACGGAACCTTCAACACAATACTCAACGCAGGCCGGATGAAGCTTGGGATCGGCAAGGGTGATGACCTGGCAGGCCACGTGTTTGTATCTTCAGGGCTGGGCGGCATGAGCGGCGCTCAGCCGAAAGCTGTTGAGATTGCAGGCGGCATTGGGATAATTGCAGAGGTCGATTACTCAAGGATCAAAACAAGACTGGACCAGGGCTGGGTAATCAAGGTTTCCTCCGACCTGTCGGAAATATTCGGGCTGGCTAAAGAGTATGCGCAAAAAAAAGAACCTGTCTCCATTGCGTATTGGGGCAATATAGTGGACCTTCTGGAATATGCGGTTGAGAACAATATCCATATAGAACTGCTTTCCGATCAGACATCGTGCCATGCAGCTTATGACGGAGGCTACTGCCCTCAGGGCGTGACCTTCGAGGAGAGGACAAGGCTTCTGAAGGAGGACAGGGAAGAGTTCTGCAGGCTCGTAGATAAAAGCCTCAGAAAACACTTTGAAATGGTGAAGGCGCTAGTGGACAAGGGCACCTACTTCTTCGACTATGGCAACTCCTTTATGAAAGCTGTATATGACGCCGGAGTAAAAGAGATTTCCAAAAACGGCGTCGATGAGAAGGATGGATTCATCTTCCCGTCATATGTGGAGGACATCATGGGGCCGGAGCTGTTTGATTACGGATACGGACCTTTCAGATGGGTGTGTCTCAGCAGAAAGCACGAGGATTTAGTCAAGACAGACAAAGCTGCAATGCTGTGCATAGATCCTGACAGGAGAGCCCAGGACCGGGACAACTATGTCTGGATAAGGGATGCGGAAAAGAACGGGCTTGTAGTCGGGACCGAGGCTAGGATCCTTTACCAGGATGCAAAGGGAAGAATGGACATCGCGCTCAAATTCAATGAAATGGTCAGGAACGAAGAGATAGGCCCGGTCATGCTCGGCAGGGATCACCATGACGTCAGCGGCACGGATTCGCCGTTCAGGGAGACTTCCAATATTAAAGACGGAAGCAACATTATGGCCGACATGGCTGTCCAGTGCTATGCAGGAAATGCGGCAAGAGGCATGAGCCTTGTTACCCTCCATAACGGAGGGGGAGTGGGAATAGGAAAATCCATAAACGGAGGCTTCGGACTTGTCCTGGACGGAAGCGACAGGGTGGACGGAATAATTCGTTCATCCATGGCTTGGGATGTGATGGGAGGAGTTGCAAGACGTGCCTGGGCCAGGAACGAAAACTCAATCGCGACAAGCATTCAGTACAACAAGGAAAACAAGGGCACAGACCACATCACTCTGCCGTATATTCCGGATGAGAATTTGATATCCGAAACCGTAAAGAGCGCCTTTGAAAGGCATAAGAAATTGAAATGATCAGGTGAAGAGAATGGAAAGATTGCAAAAATATATGGCAAGGTGCGGCGCTGCCTCAAGAAGGAAATCAGAGGAGCTGATCTCTGCTGGAAGGGTAACGGTCAACGGGCAGACAGTCTCGGATATGGGTTACAAGGTTAACGAGGGAGATGAGGTCAAGCTTGACGGGAAACCTTTGCTGCCCGAATCCAGAAAAGTGTACATCGCGCTGAACAAACCGGTAGGCTATGTATCTACGGTTAAGGATGAGCGCGGCAGGAAGACGCTTCTGGATCTTGTGGATGTGCCGGAGAGGATATACCCCATAGGAAGGCTTGACTACGACACTTCGGGCCTCATACTCCTCACAAACGACGGGGAAATATATAACAAGGTGATCCACCCTCGTGAAGAGAAGAACAAGGTCTATATAGCCATGATTCAGGGTATCCTTACGGGTAAAGAAATCGAGGCCTTTGAAAACGGGCTGGAAATCGAAGGGTATGTGACAGCGCCTGCAGAGATTAAAACAAGGCGCATCCTGGGCAGAAACGCCGAAGTAGAGATAACAATACACGAAGGCAGAAACAGGCAGATCAGGAAGATGTGCGAGAAAATCGGCCATCCTGTCATAACTCTGAAGAGGATAAGTATAGGAAGCATAGAAATTGGAGGGCTGGAGGCCGGAAAGTGGAGATTCCTGACCGAAAAAGAGGTCGGTCAGCTGAAATGACGAACAGTGAGGGGAATTAATATGAAGGAAAAATATGAATTAATCGCAGCAAAAGAATTCAAAACGTATGAAGACATGTATAAGATCGTTGATTTTTGCAATAAGAACCTGGGGGACACGGGGCTGACTTTCGGCCTGTCGGAACGCGACGGGGTACAGGTCATCAGTATTTACAAATTGACATAATCTGTATGGGCGTGACAATTGAAAGATGGGTTGATATTTTCTGCAATCGATGTTAAAATGAAATAAATATTGCATTTATTCTTAAGGAATAGAAAGGAATGTATTTAATGGATGATAATAAACAGGACTTAATGAGAACCATTCAATTAAAATTCCCGAGATTGAGCAAAGGCCAAAAACTGATTGCAGAATATATTCTCAAGCATTACGATAAGGCTGCCTTCATGACTGCAGCGAAACTGGGCGTCAGTGTGGGTGTAAGCGAATCAACGGTCGTAAGGTTTGCAAATGAACTCGGCTTCAGCGGTTATCCTAAACTGCAGAAATCCCTTCAGGAGCTCATCAAGAACAAGCTCACAACAGTTCAGAGGATAGAGCTTTCAAATGACCTGGTCAGCGAAGAGACTGCCTTGAAGGGTGTGTTGAAATCTGACATGGAAAATATAAGGGCGACTCTGGAAAAAATCAACCACAAAACATTTGAGGATGTTGTAAACAGTATTTTCGCAGCCAAGAAAATCTATATTATAGGCCTCAGGAGTGCATCCGCATTGTCTGAATTCCTGGGATTTTACCTGCATCTTATCCTCGACAACGTTCACGTTGTAGGCTATGGTGTGAGCGATATATTCGAGCAGATAATCAATGTGTCTGAAGATGATCTTGTCATCGGGATCGGCTTCCCAAGGTATGCGGCAAGAACCATAGAATCTCTTTCCTACGCTAAGAGCAGGGGAGCCAAGGTTGTTGCGATAACGGACAGTCTGCTTTCGCCGCTTGCAGCAAGGGCTGACCATACGCTCATAGCTCAGAGCAACATGGCATCCTTTGTCGATTCCCTGGTAGCTCCGTTGAGCGTAATAAACGCCCTGATAATTTCCGTGGGCCTCAGGGAAAAGGAAAAGATATCGACTACATTCGCAAACCTTGAAAACATCTGGGAGGAATACCAGGTCTACAGCTATAAAGAAACAGAATAAAAATATTTCGGAGAACTATTTGTTCTCCGTTTTTTTTATGTTATAATGTTCTGGGATTGTGAAAAATTTAATTAATTATAAAGATTCTAAAATTAATATTTTTTTAATTAACTTTGAAGGAATTTAAACTCCCGTGTAGAATATATATATTATGCGAGAAAAAACAGAATTGATTCAGCGGCAAAAAAATATTGCAGGATTATATTCACAATTTTGTAAAAATAATGTATAATGATAATGGTCAAAAAATACTTAGGATACCTGAGGGGGTTTCCTAAGTATTTAAAAAGCAGCTGACTGTAAACGGTTAACTGTTATAAAAATCCAAATAACTTATTTTTAGGAGGGTATTTTAATATGGCAACAGAAATGAACGCAAAGGCTTATGTGGAAAGCGTAA
>JAGFXP010000098.1 GCA_017861315.1 Bacillota bacterium
ATGGAACAGGTAGACTCCGACATAATGGAGAGGGTTCTGGCCCTTACAGAGGAATACGACTACACAAGATACACAGGCAGCGATGTCAGGAAGGCCCTTGGGAAGGAAAACCTCTCGGCAGACGACTATGCCGCAATCCTGTCGCCGGCAGCGATGCCCTACCTTGAGGAAATGGCAAGGAAGGCGATGGCGGAGACAAGGAAGCATTTCGGCAACTCCGTATGCATGTTCACACCGCTCTACATCTCGAACTACTGCGAGAACCACTGCGTTTACTGCGGCTTCAACTGCAAAAACAAGATAAACCGCGGCAAGCTCGATTTCGCGGAGATTGAGGAGGAGCTCAGGACCATAGCTGAAACAGGCCTGAAGGAGATACTCATACTGACGGGCGAATCGAGGAACATGTCTGGCCTCGAGTATATCGGAGAGGCGATTAAGCTGGCGGCAAAATATTTTTCGACCATCGGAATAGAGATATACCCTTTAAACTCGGAAGAATACGCATACCTTAAGGAGTGCGGCGCCGACTTCGTGTCTGTTTACCAGGAGACCTACTCCACGGACAAGTACGAGCAGGTGCACCTTATGGGGCCTAAGAGGATATTCCCTTACCGATTCCATTCCCAGGAACGCGCCCTGCAGGGAGGGATGCGGGGGGTTTCCTTCGGGGCGCTGCTCGGGCTCGACGACTTCAGGAAGGATGCTTTCGCCGCGGGCCTGCATGCGCTTTTCATACAGCAGAAATACCCGCATGCCGAGATAGGGTTCTCGACCCCTCGGCTGAGGCCTTATATAAACAATGCCGAGAACAACCCCAACGACGTCCATGAAAAGCAGCTTCTGCAGGTCATGCTTGCCTATCGGCTGCTGATGCCGTACGCCGGAATCACGATCTCCACCAGGGAGAAGGCCAGGTTCCGCGACAACGTCATCGGGATGTGCGCCACGAAGATGTCTGCGGGAGTGAGCGTGGGCGTGGGCGGCCACAGCGAAGAGGAGAAGGGCGACGAACAGTTCGAGATATCCGACCCGAGGAGCGTAAGCGAAGTCCATGACATGGTCGTAAGCCGCGGGTTGCAGCCTGTCTACACCGACTACATAAGGGTATAGGCATATGGTCATATATGTTACTAACAGGAAGCTCTGCAGGGACGATTTCCTTGACAGGATAGACAGTCTGGCAAAGAAAAAACCTCACGCCATAATGCTGCGTGAAAAGGATCTGGAGCCTGTTGAATACGAATCGCTGGCTGGAAAGGTTAAGGAGATATGCGAAAAAAATGGGGTGAGGCTTATAGTGAACGGCTGTATGGTTGCAGCTTCAAAGCTAGGTATACCATGTATCCATCTTTCCATGGCCGACCTGAGGCTTCATGCAGCCGGGTTGGCCTGTTTCAAAAGTGTCGGAGCCTCGGTGCATACCGCCAGCGAGGCAAGGGAGGCACAGGATCTGGGAGCGTCTTACCTGATTGCAGGGCATATTTTCCCCACTGACTGCAAAAAAGGAGTGCCGCCCAGGGGGCTTTCATTTCTGGAGGAAGTCTGCGGTTCCGTAACCGTCCCGGTTTTCGCCATAGGCGGGATAACAAAAGACCGGATGGAAGCTGTCATGGGCACTGGGGCAAAAGGCATATGCCTGATGAGCGAGGCTATGACCTGCAGGAACATACCGTAAAAAAATCCTGGATGCGGTTTTCAATCACATCCAGGATTCTTTTCTGCACAGATTCAGTTGTTTTCAGTATTTCTCAGCAGCAATTCTTTTAAATGTCTTGTCCAATGATTCATGTTTTACTTCTTTAGCATCAAACTTGAGAACCTTAAAGGTTGTCTGGATACAAAAACCTATGGCGAAGGCAGATATTATTGTTCCTATGCCGACCATACCCCCAAGTTTCCAGCCCACCAGCACTGCGGCAACCTCTATTGCACCGCGGCAGAGCCCTATCGGCAAGCCGGTTTTACGTGTAAGGGCAACCATCAGGCTGTCCCTCGGACCTGCCCCGAAAGCCGACCCTATATAGAAGTACGAGGCTAAAGAAATTATGAACAGCCCTGCAAGCAGCATGATTATTCCTATCACAAAATTGTTGGCCACAGGAATTACATTGAATTCCAGGATGATATCCAGAAAAATCCCGATAAGCACCATGTTCAAAATTGTGCCGAGGCCAAGCTTTTCCCCGAGCATTATAGCCAGCAATCCAATGACCAAACCGGTCAGGATGGAGGCGGTTCCTATGCTCATCCCCATGGTGTTTGCAAGTCCGACATGGAAAACTTCCCAGGGAGCGTATCCGACATGGGCTTTCAGTGTAACCACTATTCCAAGCGCATATAGTAAAAGTCCGCATATCAGGCGCAGCAGGCGGATCAAAAATTGTTTCATTGATTTAGTCCCCTTTCAATATTGTATGACTTAAAGCCGTGTGATATAGTAATTGTATGACAATCATTTGTTAAAAAAACTCTATTCAACTATATTATAGCTTTGCTGGAAGTGAAGTCAACAGATCTCTGTTTGTCATACAATTTGTCCTGGAGGGATAATCATGTGGAATCCTAAAATAATTGATACGGATAAAGTGCTGTATGTTGCTATCGCTGACTCAATCGAAAGGGATATAAATCTCGGAGTCCTTAAACCAGGTGAAAAGATGCCCCCTCAGCGGTCGATTGCAAAGACGATAGGTGTAAATCTTACTACAATTTCAAGAGCGTATAAGGAAGCCGAAAAGCGGGGACTTATTTCAGGTGCGGTCGGAAAAGGGACGTATGTATCGCAGAACGACAGGAAGAACGCAACCTTGCCTGAAGTCTTGGGCAAGGATGATGAAATCATAGAACTTGGACTCATAGGTTCTGTAAAAGTTGAAGGCTATGACCTGGCAGAGCTTCTGAAAGCTGTGGCCGATGACGAAAGTCTGGAGTCACTGCTCGACTATGTTCCCAGCCAGGGCATGCCGAGACACAGGGTGGCTGCCGCGAAATGGATCACTCAATACGGCTTTGAGGCAGATCCTGATCGGATTGTAATTTGCGCCGGGGCGACCCATGCCATCAACTGCTGCCTGATGGGCATTTTTGAACCGGGAGACAGAATCGCAGTGGATGCGCTTACATTTACCGGATTCAGGAATGCA
>JAGFXP010000017.1 GCA_017861315.1 Bacillota bacterium
TACCATTGAGTTACACCCGCAGGTGGTCGGGGTGACAGGGATTGAACCTGCGACCTCATGGTCCCAAACCACGCGCGCTCCCAGCTGCGCCACACCCCGATATTCATTTCCTGAAAAGCTGTTAAGATATTAGTGGTCGGGGTGACAGGGATTGAACCTGCGACCTCATGGTCCCAAACCACGCGCGCTCCCAGCTGCGCCACACCCCGATAATATGCCTTTTAAGCCTACCTACTAACTTCCCGCCAACTCCTCAGCGACATAAATTATTTTACCCGATATATTGTGATTCGTCAATAGCAAAATCGATATTTTTTCAAATCATATATAAAAAATTATAGTTCAATGATGCTTGCCTTAACTTCACCGTCCGTGAGCTTAATAACAGCAACGCTGAATAAGCCGTCTCTCGGAACAGCCGGACTGCCCGGGTTTACAAACCATATTCCGTCCTCGTAAGCTATGCCCGAGGCATGGGTATGCCCGAACAGAACCACATCCGCATCTGCCTCCAGAGCCTTGAATTTAAGCCTTGTCATCGAGTTTTTCACATTGTACCTATGGCCGTGTGTGATCAGGAATTTTTTCCCCTGGATCATATCGATTATTTCGGCAGGGACGGACTTCGTCATATCGCAGTTGCCTCTGACGCTTATGATTTTGCCTTTGAAATATTTGGCGATCTCCTCTACATCCTGAACATTGTCGCCAAGATGTACGATCATGTCCACATCGCCCATCTTTCTCACAGCTTCCTCAATGACCCAGTTGTACCTGTGTGTATCGCTAATAACGCCTATCAACAAAGCTAGACCACCCCCACTAACTTTTGCATCTCAACCTTAATTTTTTCAAGCGCCTTTGCCCTGTGGCTAATTTTATTCTTCGTTTCGCTGTCCATCTCGGCGAACGTCATCCCGTATTCCTCAAGAAAGAATACAGGGTCATATCCGAATCCGTTTGCGCCTTTTTCTTTTTCAGCTATTATTCCGTCTATCCTGCCCTCGACATCCAATGCTCTTCCATCCTCTAAAACCAGGACCATGGCGCATATGAAGCTGGCACGCCTCTCCCCGGCGTTCTTACCCTCAAGGGTACGGAGCAGCTTATCATTGTTTTTCTTGCTGTTGCCGTGCTCTCCGGCGAATCTGGCCGAATATATGCCCGGGGCTCCGCCAAGGGATTCGACAGCCAGCCCGGAATCATCTGCCAGGACCATAGCCCCCTCCACTATTTCGGATATCCCCTTCGCCTTCAGGTAAGCATTTTCCCGGAACGTACTGCCGGTCTCCTCTATGTCGATGCCTATGCCCGCTTCCTTCAGAGAAAGGATCTCAACAGGAATGCTCTTCAATATTTCCTTTATCTCTTTTATCTTGTCCGCGTTATTACTGGCTACGATAAGTTTTCTCATCTTTACGCCCCCGTGCCTATCCATAATGAATCCATCTTCAGTGTATCCTTCTGGGCCTGGATGACCTGCTTTATGCCCTTTTCGCCAAGCGCAAGCAGCCCGTCGAGCTCAGCCCTGCTGAACGGGCTTTCTTCTCCGGTTCCCTGTATCTCTACGAATTCGCCCGCATCAGTCATTATGATGTTCATGTCGACCTTGGCTTTTGAATCCTCCTCGTAACACAGGTCAACCAGCATCTCGCCGTTAACCACGCCTACACTTATGGCGCTTACAAATTCCCTGATCGGGTAAACCGAAAAAGGCGTCTGCTTGTGAATTTTGTTCACCGCGTCCACAAGCGCGACGAAGGCCCCCGTTATAGAAGCTGTCCTTGTTCCGCCGTCAGCCTGGATTACGTCGCAGTCTATCCAGATTGTCCTCTCTCCTATGGCTCTGAGATCCACAACGGACCTAAGAGCTCTTCCGATCAGCCTCTGGATCTCCATGGTCCTCCCGTCCATCTTCAATCTCGATATGTCCCTGGGTTTCCTTGAATGTGTGGCCCTCGGGATCATGTTGTATTCGCAGGTGATCCAGCCCTCTCCCTTTCCTTTCAGGAAAACAGGTACCTTCTCTTCTATGGAGGCCGTGCAAATAACCTTTGTCTCCCCCGCTTCCATAAGCACTGATCCTTCAGCGTACTTGGTGTAACTTCTTGTTATCCTGACCGGCCTTGCCTGATCAAATTTTCTTCCATCTATCCTCATTATATATCCTATACCTCTCTTATATCGTTCAATTTATCAGCAAGCACAAACAGCTCGTCGCGTTCGGGAGGCAGCACTTCGACTCTCTCTGCGCCGTCCACCAGATATCCTCCGAAATCCACAATCTTGCCTATCGTCGCGGCCTTTATCCCTTTATCCTGCAAAAGCTTTACAAGCTCCCCGCCTCTGCTGCAGGTTATCAGCATGCTTCCTGATGATATGAGCTTCAGAGGGTCTATTCCGAAGCTGCCGCATATCTTCCTCGCTACGGCCGCCACAGGCATCCTGTCCTTGTAGACAACGAATCCCTTGCCGCTTGCATCCGCGACCTCCCAGAGGGCTCCTAAAACCCCTCCTTCGGTTATGTCATGCATTGAGTTGACGCCGAACTCTCCCGCTATCATGCCTTCGGGTACAACGCTGATCTGCTCCATGTAGGATTTTGCCTCTTCCAACTCTCCGGCTGTCAGTATCCCACCCAGGATATCTTCGTAGTCGTTTGCAATAATGCAAGCCCCTTCAAGGCAGAGGTCCTTCGTTATTATTATGTCGTCCCCCACCTTTGCTCCGGATGTCGGAACCGCAGTGCCGCTCTTGGCCTTTCCGACCACCGTGCAGGATATAACCATCCTGTTCACCGCTTTCGTCACTTCCGTGTGCCCTCCAAGGACCTCTATATTAAGCTTCCTGGCTTCCTCGTCAATTTCCTTCATCACCCTTTTTATGTCGTCCATAGAAGCATACTCCGGAGCCAGAATTGTTACGAGTATGCCTATGGGCTCCACTCCTGTGGATGCTACGTCGTTGCAGTTTATGTGCACGGCGAGCCTGCCGGAATTCTCTGACGCGCCTGTTATCGGATCAGTCGACAGAGCGCATTCGTGGTCTCCGTAATTGATTACGCAGCAGTCTTCGCCCACGCCGCTTTTTATCCTGACATCATCTCTGGTCTTCCCCCTGCTGCTGTCTATCAGATCCTTAAGCTCATCCCAATTTAACTTTCCAACCTTCATCGATACATACTTCCTCTCCAAAGAAAACAAACATTTTTTCTACAGTCTCTAGTTCTGATATTAACATATTTTTCATGGGTTTTGATATAATATTTGCGTGATTTGCTTGAAATACATGAAAAAAGACGCTTTACGCGTCTTTTTTTCATGCCTTGGCGATTTCGCTGTTAACCAGCTTGTTTACTATCTGTGGGTTCGCCTTGCCCTTCGTCTCCTTCATGACCAATCCTACGATGAAGCCTACCGCCCTCTTCTTGCCGCTCTTGAAATCCTCAACGGATTTAGGGTTGTCGCTTATGATCTTTTTGACCACTTCAAGTATCTCCGATTCGTCATTGTTCTGCACAAGACCGCTTTCCTCAACGATATTCTGCGGATTTTTTCCGGTCACGAACATCTCTTCTATGACTTTCTTGCCGATGCTGTTCGATATGGTGCCTGAGTTTATGAGCTTTATGAGCTCTGACAGCTGTGAAGGTCCGAATTTCAACTCCTCCACGGCAATGTCCTTCTCGTTCATCATCCTTGAGACATCTCCCATAAGCCAGTTTGACGCCGCTTTAGGATCGCCGCTCAGCTTCGCAGCCTCATCGAAGAAATCAGCCATAGCCGAAGTCAGCGTGAGCACGCCGGCATCGTATTTCGGTATGCCGTATTCGGCAACGAACCTCTCTGCCTTTTCATAAGGAAGTTCAGGTATGGTTGCCCTGATCTCCTCCACCCAGCCGTCAGGTATGTTCAGCGTCACCAGGTCTCCTTCCGGGAAGTACCTGTAGTCGTTCGCCGCCTCCTTGCTTCTCATGCTAACCGTTGTGCCGGTGTTCTCATCCCATCGTCTTGTTTCCTGTGTCAGCGTGTATCCGTCGTTAATGGCTTCCTCATGCCTTTTGGCTTCGAATTCCAGAGCCTTTTCCAGCGCCTTGAAGGAGTTGACGTTTTTTATTTCCGCCCTGACTCCGTATTCGCTGCTGCCCTTTTCCCTGATGGATATGTTTCCGTCGCATCTGAGCGAGCCCTGCTCCATTTTGCAGTCAGACACGCCGATGGAGAAGAGAATGCTCTTCAGCTTCTGAAGGTAAAGTGTTGCCTCAGCAGGCGATCTCAGGTCGGGCTTTGAAACGATCTCTATGAGAGGCACTCCGCACCTGTTGAAGTCAACAAGCGAGCCGGCCTCCGTGTGGAGGAGCTTTCCCGCGTCCTCCTCCATGTGAATCCTTTCTATCCCTACTCTCTTTATAGATCCGTCTTCAAGTTCTATTTCGATGTAGCCGTCCCTGCATATAGGGAGCTCATCCTGGGTTATCTGATAGTCCTTGGAGCAGTCAGGATAGAAGTAGTTTTTCCTGTCCATCCTGCCGATCTTTGTTATGCTGCAGTTCAAAGCCAGGCCGGCCTTGATCCCGTACTCGACAACCTTTTTGTTGAGCACAGGAAGCGCTCCGGGAAGTCCCAGGCACACGGGGCATACCCTTGAGTTGGGCATTCCGCCGAATTCAGTGCTGCACCCGCAATATATTTTGGTTTTTGTTGAAAGTTCCGCATGAACCTCCAAGCCTATAACTGATTCAAACTCCATTTCAAAATTCCCTCCCCTTAAATACTAGGCTTCATTTTGTGCCAGTTCGTGGATTGCTCATAGCTGTACGCCAGATTGAAGAGGACGTCCTCTCTGTAGTAGCCGCCGATTATCTGCAGACCGACAGGCAGGCCGTTCACCATTCCGCAAGGCACGGATATTCCCGGAAGCCCAGCCACGTTGACCGGAACAGTGTATATGTCGGAAAGGTACATGGAAAGCACGTCTCCCGATTTTTCTCCGATTTTGAAGGCGGTCGTAGGGGATGTAGGACAGACTATCGCGTCAAACTCCTTGAGAACCCTGCCGAAATCCTGCTTTATGAGGTTTCTCACCTTGAGTGCCTTCTTGTAGTATGCATCGTAGTATCCTGCCGAGAGCACGTAGGTGCCCAGCATGATCCTCCTCTTAACTTCAGGTCCGAAGCCTTCGCTTCTTGTCTTATAGTACAGGTCGACTCCGTCCTTGAAGCTGGCTGACCTGTGTCCGTATCTTATCCCGTCGAATCTTGCAAGGTTTGAGCTTGCCTCGGCGCTGCTGATGATGTAGTATGCCGCAAGCGCATAGTCCGACAGCGGCAGGGAGCATTCCGCAACTTCAGCCCCGTTGGCCCTGAATACCTCTATCGCCTCGTATACCGCTTTCCTTACTCCCTCATCGATTCCTTCGCCGAAGTATTCCTTAGGAACGCCGATCCTCTTTCCCCTGAGGTCCTTTGTGAGGCATTTCTTGTAATCAGGCACTGCTATGTCCGCCGTAGTGGAATCCCTTCTGTCCAGACCGGATATGTGCTGGTTAAGGAGCGCGCAGTCCTCCACGTCCCTTGCAAAGGTGCCTATCTGGTCAAGGGTTGATCCGAACGCCACTGCGCCGTATCTGGAAACCCTTCCGTAGGTAGGCTTCAGCCCGACTATTCCGCAGAGCGATGCAGGCTGTCTTACCGATCCGCCTGTATCCGTTCCAAGCGAAAGCGGCGATTCAAACGCAGAGACGCATACGGCGGAGCCGCCTGAGGATCCTCCCGGAACCCTTTCGAGATCCCACGGATTTCTGGTTATCTTGAGCGCGCTGTTCTCGGTCGATGATCCCATGGCGAATTCATCCATGTTAAGCTTTCCGAGTATTATCCCGTCCTCGCTCTTTATTCTTTCTATGACGTGTGCGTCATAAGGTGAAACATAGCCTTCAAGAATCTTGGAAGAGCATGTGTTCTGCATTCCCTTGACGCTGATATTGTCCTTGATGGAGACAGGTATCCCCGCAAGGCTTCCTACCTTTTCGCCTGCGGCTATCTTCCTGTCCAGCTCTCTTGCCTTTTCAAGGGCTTCAGCCTTCGCCAGATACAGATAGGCACCAACCTTCGAGTCGACGCTTTCTATTCTGTCAAAGTGCGACGCCGCAACATCCTCGGCCTTTATATCTCTGTTTTTTAGCAAATCCAAAAGTTCATGAGCGGTAAATAAGTTTAACTCCTTCATGCGAATCGAACCCTCCAAATCTATTATTGTTGATCTATTACTTTCGGCACAACGATATACCCTTCCAGGCTCTGAGGCGCATTCTCAACTACCTCTTCCACCTTCATCGACTGCTGTATTTCATCGTCCCTGAACCTGTTCTCGATATAGTAAGGATTTACAATGATATCCTCGTCTTCAGTGTTGAGCTCGTTTAACTTCTCGATGTATCCCAGAACCTTGTTCAGGTCGCCTATCAGCGAATCCTTTTCGGCATCCGAGAACTCAAGTCTGGCAAGATTTGCTACGTGGTCTACATCCTTCTTTGTAACTGACATGGTATTCCCCACTTTCATAAATATTATTTTTCTATTTTATCACGAAACATGGAAAAAGGTTAGATGTCATATAGACTCCAACCTGTTTCAATTTAATATACTCTCATCCATATAAAAAACATTGTTATTGCAGCCAATGCAATGCAGGAAAGAGAAAACATTAAGTTTTTAAATTTATATTTTGAATCGAACATGGTTATCCCGAACAGCGTCAGCGTTACTACCATGCAGCACTGCAGGGTAAAGTAGCTGTCGAAATATTTGATATAAATGAACTGGTATGTGGTAAGCAGTGTTAAAATCAGCGCAAATATCGTGACGAACACCGACACCCATCCAAGTAAATTCAGGGTTTTTCTCATAAATCTCACCTGCTAAAAAATAAAATATCCTCGAGTTTTAGTACCTTTTAATTATACTCTTTATAAGGAATTTGTAAATACTTTATTTCAGGTAGGTCATAAGCTCCTCTTCACCAATCACCCTGATGCCCAGCTGCACCGCCTTGTCGTATTTGGATCCGGGCTCGGCCCCGACTATTACGAAATCGGTTTTTTTGCTCACGCTTCCGGATACTTCAGCGCCCATGCTTTCGAGCTTCTCCTTTATCCCGCTCCTAGAAAAACCTTCAAGCGAGCCGGTCACAACAACGGTCCTGCCCCTGAAAATGCTCTCCTCCGCTTCCTGCTTCTCCTCATAGTAAGGCTTCACGCCCAGCCTGAAGAGTTCCTCGACGCTTTCGACAATCTTCTCCTGGCCGAAGAACTCGAGGATGTTGTTTGCGACTATTCCTCCGATGTCCTCAACCTCTGTAAGCTCTTCAAAGTTTGCAGTTTTTATTGCCTCGTAGCTCTTGAACCTTGCCACCAGGTCCCTTGCAGTCTTCTTTCCCACATTCGGAATGCCCAGCGCATATATAAATGAAGACAATTCGCAAACCTTGCTCTTCTCTATAGAATCCAGCAGGTTCTGGGCCTTTTTCTCGCCGAACCTCTCCAGCTTGAGGAGATCATCTTTTTTGAGGCTGTAGAGCTCAGAGATCGATTTTATGTCCAGTTCCTCGAACAGCTGCTCCGCCGTCTTTTCGCTGAAGCCCTCTATGTTCATCGCTTCACGGTTTCCGAAATGCACTATGCTCTTCACAAGCTGAGGTTTGCAGGAGAGCGTGTTCTCGCAGAAGTAGTGCGCACCGTCCAATATGAGCTCCGTTCCGCAGTAAGGGCATTGTTCAGGCGGCACTATTTCTACAGCTGACTCGCCAGCTTCTTCAGCCACTCCCATGATTTCGGGTATGACGTCGCCCGACCTTCTGATGAACACCCTGCTGCCTATGCTTACGCCCTTCCTTCTTATGTCGTCCATATTGTTCAGCGTGGCTCTCTTGACTGTAACCCCGGCCAGTTCAACCGGCTCGAGAACCGCGGTCGGAGTTACCCTTCCGCTTCTGCCCACGTTCCACTCCACATCAAGCAGCAATGTGCTGACTTCCTGGGCTTCGAATTTATATGCTATCGCCCATTTTGGGAACTTTATAGTGTTCCCGATTATCTCCCTTGACTTCATGTCGTTTATGACTATGACTATTCCGTCTATGTCGTAATCAAGTTTGTTTCTCAAAGCCTCCAGGCCCGCGCATTCCTTTTCAACACACTCCATGTCCGGGCATTCAACCAGGTAGTCGTCCACAGGGAACCCTTTTTCTTTTATGAATTCCATCATGTCCATATAGGTTTCGAAAGTATCGTCCTCGCTGTAGCCTATATCGTAGAAGAATGCCGAAAGACCTCTCTTTGCAGTCTCCGCCACGTTCAGGTTCCTCAGGGCGCCTGCCGCTCCGTTCCTCATGTTCTTGAGCGGAACATCCGAATTCTCGTTGTAACGCTGAAACGCTTCCTTTGTCATAAGCGCCTCTCCGTGGATCTCAATCACTCCTCCGTGTTCTATCCTGAGAGGTACGGTTCTTATGGTCTTCACCTGCGCGGTTATCTCCTCGCCGATCTCCCCTGTGCCTCTCGTTGCAGCCACAGTCAGGAGTCCGTCAGCGTCGTAAGTGCAGTTAATGGTAAGCCCGTCAAACTTCTTTGTCAGAACGTAGGTTATGTCGGGAAGCTTGTCGTCATGATTGCGGTTATAATCGGCCACCGCCTTCCTGTTCCTTGCATCCCAGTCCCTCAGCTCTTTGAAGCTCTGGGCCTTGTCCATGCTCCAAAGCTTTGCCTTATGAGTATATTTGTTGAACTTGGAGAGCACCATGTCCCCTACTCTCTGGGTTGGCGAATCCGGAAGCATGACCCCAGTCTCCTTCTCCAGCCCGACAAGCCTGTCGTAGAGAGCGTCGTACTCCTTGTCGGATATTACAGGGTTGTCCTGCACGTAGTATTCAAAGGCGTACTGGTTAAGCTTGCCAACCAGCTCCTGCATTTCTTCTCTTTTTTCTTTTGAAACTTCCATTTATGCGTTCTCCTTTACACAGCTTCCAGCGGAGCCATACTCAGCATGAGGATTTTTACCCCCATCTTGTCGAAAGCGATTGTGAGTTTTGCATCGCCTGCTGCTCTGGACACGCTGACAATGGTCCCTATTCCGAACTTTTCGTGCCTTACCTTCATCCCCGCATTTACGGATTCGGCCGTCAGCGTACCCCTTGGTGCCGCAGGCTTTGCAGCCGCATGACTTTTCGCAAAGGCTGATGCGACGACCGGGGACGCCGGCGCAGGCCTCCCGTGATGGCTTGCAGCATAAGCACCCTGCTTGAATTCCTGGGAGATTTCGTTCACGAAATCAGACTGAGCATAGGCAACAGTCCTTCCAAAAACTCTCCTTGTCTCTGCGGAGGTCATATAGAGCCTGTCCTTTGCCCTTGTTATGCCGACGTAGCAAAGCCTCCTGGACTCCTCCATCTCTCCCGGATCGTTCAGCGACTGGGCGCCTGGGAATATACCGTTCTCCATCCCGACCATGAACACCACCGGGAACTCCAGCCCCTTGGCGCTGTGCACGGTCATCATTACCACTGTGTTTTCGCTGTCATCGTGGTTGTCGATGTCGGATACCAGCGTGACCTTCTCCAGGAAGGCTGAAAGCGACTTGTCCTCCTGGTCGGAGTTCTCAAACTCGGCTGCAGCGGAAACGAGCTCCTTGAGGTTTTCGACCCTGCTGATGTCGTCCGGATCCTTCGAGTTTTTGAGCTCGTTCAGGTAGCCGGTCGATTCCAGTATCTCCTCTATGAGTTTTGATACAGGCTTGTCATCCTTTGTCCTGACAAAACTGTTTATTAGGCTCACGAATTTTTTTATCGACGTTACGCTCCTCTGGGCCAGGCTCATGACCTGCTCCACTTCGAGCAGGACGCTGTACATGCATTCGTCGATCTGGTTTGCAAATTCCTGGACCTTCTGTACTGTGGTATCGCCAATATTTCTCTTGGGGACGTTTATTATCCTCTTAAGGCTCACGTCATCCAAAGGATTGTTTATGAATTTGAGATAGCCCAATATATCCTTGATTTCTTTTCTGTCGTAGAATTTGAGCCCGCCTATGATCCTGTACGGTATGGACTCCCTTATGAACTGGTCCTCGAAAACTCGTGACTGCGCGTTTGTCCTGTATAGTATCGCGAAGTCCCTGAAGCTTCTTTGCTCGTCCTTCAGGGCTTTCTTTATCTCCAGCGCTACGTATCTTCCCTCGTCCAGATCGGAGAATGCCCTGTAAATCCTTATCTTCTCACCTGCATCGCATACCGGTCTGAGCTTTTTGCCTTTTCTCTGCGTGTTGTTGCTTATCACGCAGTTTGCCGCTTCCAGTATGTTTGCCTTGGACCTGTAGTTCTGCTCCAGCTTGATGACCTTGGCATTCGGATAGTCCTTCTCGAACTCAAGGATGTTCCTTATGTCCGCGCCCCTCCAGGCGTATATGCACTGGTCGTCGTCTCCCACCACGCATATGTTCTTGTGCTGGTCTGCGAGCAGCCTCACAAGCTCGTACTGCGCCTTGTTCGTGTCCTGGTACTCGTCCACCATTATGTACCTGAACTTCCTCTGGTAGAACTCAAGCACGTCACCGTGGTTTTTCAGCAGCTCCACCGTCTTGCAGATGAGGTCGTCGAAATCCAGGGCGTTGTTGCTCTTGAGCTTCTTCTGGTAGAGCAGGTAGAGGTCCGCTATCTTGTTCATCCTGAAGTTGTGCTGGTTTTCCCTCTTGAACCTGTCCGCCGATTTGAGCTCATCCTTCAGTTCCCCGATTTTGCCTATTATCTCCCTGTCGGTAATATCCTTTTCATTAATGTTGAGCTCCTGCATGCACTGCTTCACGAGGACCTTCTGGTCGTAGCTGTCATAGATGGCGAAATTCTTGTTGTAGCCCAGCTTGTCTATCTCTCTCCTAAGTATCCTCACGCAGCTGGAATGGAACGTGGATATCCACATGTTGTCCGCCTCGTTCCCAATGAGCTTCCTAACCCTTTCCTTCATCTCGCCAGCCGCCTTGTTTGTGAAGGTTATGGCCAGTATCTGAGAAGGGTAAATGTGCTTGTCCTCTATCATATGCGCAATCCTGTATGTAAGGACCCTGGTTTTTCCCGATCCTGCGCCCGCCAAAATAAGCAGCGGACCATCGATGGTCCTCACAGCTTCGAGCTGTTCTTTATTTAAAAGCTTTTCAAATTCCAAAGCCAAAATCATCACTCCCATAAGTATGTTCTAGTCTATATTATAACATTATACTTGAACTTTAATCTCTTTTGTATGCCTTGAGCGAAATTAAAAGCGCCGACTTTCGCCGGCGCCTGAATTTATTCCTCAGGATTTTTTTCTTCTTCCTTATTCTTTTCTTTTTCCTCTAGTCTGCCGAGTATTATTTTATATCCGTCGCTCCCGTAGTTCAGGCACCTGTTAACCCTGCTTATGGTGGCCGTGCTCGCTCCGGTCTCTGCGGCAATTTCAAGGTATGTTTTCTTTTCCCTGAGCATTTTCGCAACGAGAAGCCTCTGTTCCAACGCTTTAATTTCTGTTATTGTGCAGATATCGTCAAAAAACCTATAGCACTCTTCTTTGGTCTCTATACTCAGGAATGCTTCGCACAAAAAATCCATCTCTTTTCCTTCCAGCTTGGACTGATACTGATTCATATGTTCATCTCCTCAAATATCTGATATAGGATTTCACTTTAACAGTTTAATCAATTAAATTGTATCATTTATTTGTCGATTTATCCATAAGAAAGAAAAAATATTTGCACAAAAAAACAGCTCTCTTGGGGGAAGAGCCGTTTCATAAATATTAGGGGGATTTGTTTATCTAACCTTACAAAATCATTATACAAAATACAGCTGCCACATTCAAGTGCAATTGCAGTTAAAATTGTAAACATTGTATTAATATGAAGGATTGCCGCTCACGTTCAGCGTCATGCTATTTACCCTGCAGCGCTTCAACCTCTTCTTTCCTCAGCTCCCTGTATTCGCCCTCGGGCAGCTGCTCGTCCAGCTTGAGCGGACCGAAGCTTATCCTTTTGAGGTATACAACCTCTTTTCCCACGCTTTTGAACATCCTCTTCACCTGATGGAACTTCCCCTCCTGTATGGTCACATAAACCTGCGAACCATTTTCATCTGCAGCCAAAATTTCAAGTTTTGCGCTCATGCATTTATATCCGTCATCCAGAACAACGCCTTCCTTGAATTTCCTGACATCTTCGTCCTCCACCGGCTTGTCGATTTCGGCATAGTAGACCTTGTCTACATGCCATTTCGGCGAGATAAGGCGGTGGTTCAGATCCCCGTCATTCGTTATGATCAGCAGTCCAACAGTGTCCTTGTCCAGCCTTCCAACCGGGAACGGTTCGAAGATCCTGTGCTCATCCTCCAGCAGGTCGATGACGGTCTCGTCATAGTTGTCGAAGGTCGCGGATACCACGCCGCCCGGCTTGTTCATCATAAGATAAATGTATTTCCTGTAGCTCAGGATTTCGCCGCCGACTTCAATGGCCGCCTTCTCCGGATCTATCTGCATGCCGCTGTCCCTGGCGGGCCGGCCGTCAACCTTGACCAAACCATTTTTCACCATGACTTTTACTTCTTTTCTCGAGCCCACGCCCAGATTAGCCAAAACCTTATCCAGCCTTTCCATCCCAAATCCTCCCGGTAATCAATCTATTTTGAAAGCATACATCCCGTAATCCTCATAGGGCACCACGCTGTTCTGGCTTTTTGTCAGCGCCAGCACCCTGTATGCGCCCTTGTTGTAAGGTATGAATGTGTAATAGTTTTTTTTGCTGGAGCTCTGCACAAGCTGCCACGATCCGTCGCCCATTATATAGAACTCTACGAGAACACCTTTCCCGCCTTCAAAGGATACGGAGAAAGTGACCGGCTCACCGGGTTTGATCTCCTCCCTGTCATGCTCGATCTTTGTATTCCTTACAGTGTGGGCTTCATCGACCTTTACCCTTATTTCATTCTTGCTGTCATAGAGTGCGTCGCTGATCAGGTTTTTGGCCAGTATGACAACCGAATACACGCCGCTGCATTTTGGCACAAACTCGTACTTCTTGCTCTCGACGAATCCGGTCTCCTCTATCACATGGTTGTTTATCTTGAGTATGTATTTCAGCAGCACACTGGCGGTATTCTGCACTATCGCTTCCAGGGCCACTGTATCTGAAACCACGTACTGCTTCTTTGGCGGCATTATCACGTAATCGATCTTTGCCGGGGCGAATTCATACACATCTACAGGTATTATTTCCACGCTGTCGGCTGTGAAGGTTGAAGCGATATCCTTAACCCTTGCCTCCAGCTCATACGCGCCAGTTGTTTCCGGATAGAAATCGACCCAGCTGCATGGTCCGTACTGTATTTCCTCCAGCTCCTTCCCGTCCCGCCTCACGATGAAGCTGTAAAGGTAGTCCCCGCTTCCGCCGGCCGCTTTGACATCAACGTGAAGCGTTTCGTTTATCAGATACGGTTTCTGCCTGTCGATGGACACCCCGGCTATGCACGCCTTCCTTTTGTCAGCAATCAGTTCTTCTTCCGCTGCCGCTTCCTCGATCAGGAATTCTGCCTTCGAAACGTAATCGAAGGATTTTTTGCTGCCTTCCTCCTTGACCTGCGCCATGACCGTATAGCTGCCCGCAGCTTTTGGAATCCAAAGAACAGTCTTGTCGGGAGTAAAATCGCTGAGGGTATTCCATTTTCCGCCAGCTCCGACGAGGTATTTGCACAGCAAATTCCTGCCCGAATTGTCGTTCAGCGAGATCTTTATCTCTGCGTTTTTGCTTTGAGGGCTTTCCAAACTAAATTCAATGCCAAACTCGTTCAACCTAATCCCCACCAGTCGCTTCATTTAAGATTTTTTTCAGATTCCTTTCAAGCCTTTCATCATCCTCGGCATTCCTTTTCTTGTGTCCCGAGGTCCTGCCGCCGCCTTTTCGTACTTTTGCCGAAATGTGCCTTTCGAAAAGCAGCCTGTCGATATTGCTGTCGTCATAGATGTAGCCTCTCGGGCTGATGGCATAGGCCTTCTTTCCCAGGACCATGGCGGCAACTCCATAGTCCTGGGTCACAACAATATCGCCCGACCTGGAGTCATTTGCTATAGCTATGTCTACGCTCTGAAATCCGCTCTCTATGTATTTTATCTCGCTGTAAGCGCTTCTCAGTATATGGTTGGTATCGCAGTACATGATAACGGGAACACCGTACTGCCTTGCAGCTTTTTCTATTATATCCCTTCCAGGGCAGGCATCGGCATCAATAAGAACTCTCATTATTTCTTGTCCTTCAGCTTGTACCCAGGCTTGCCGAGAAGCGCAAACATGTTTCTCTTGTACGCCTCCACACCAGGCTGGTTAAACGGATTGACGCCCAGATAGTATGCGCTGAGGCCGCAGGACAATTCAAAGAAGTACGCCATGTATCCGAAGTGATATGGAGTAAGCTCAGGAACGTTGATCATGATAACCGGAACCCCCCCCTCGTTGTGCGCAAGGACAGTCCCCTTCATTGCCTGCTGGTTTACATAATCCAGAGATTTTCCTTCAAGGTAGTTCAAACCGTCCAGATCAGCTTCGCTGGCTTCGATTGTCAGATCCTTCGACGGTGAACCGATGCTGATTATCGTTTCAAAGAGCTCCCTCCTTCCGTCCTGTATGTACTGTCCCATGGAATGAAGATCGGTAGTGAAGTTGGTTGATGCAGGGAATATGCCCTTTCCATCCTTTCCTTCACTCTCCCCGAAAAGCTGCTTCCACCATTCATTGAAGCTGCACAGGGCAGGTTCGAAGTTCGCAAGTATTTCAACGTTTTTCCCTTTTTCATACAGGGCATTCCTTACGCAAGCATACTGAAGGGCTGGATTTTCCCAAAGATCCTCATTTTTCAGATCATTGCAGGCTTCAAGTGCGCCTTTCATTATCTCATCTGTATCTATCCCGGCCACAGCTATCGGGAGAAGCCCGACGGATGTGAGGACGGAATATCTTCCGCCTACGTCATCAGGGATCGTGAAGCATTCATACCCTTCCGCACCCGCCATTTGCTTGAGCGCTCCCCTGGCTTTGTCGGTGGTCGCGAATATCCTTTCCGCGGCCCCGTTTTTTCCATATTTCTTTTCCATCAAATCTTTTATGAGCCTGAAGGCTATCGCCGACTCTGTAGTCGTGCCTGATTTCGAAATCACATTGACGCATATTTCCCTGTCTTTCACAACCTCGAGGAGCTCAGTAATGTACGCTGCGCTCATGTTGTTTCCAGCATAAAAAATCACAGGACCTTTTCTATCTTCCTTATCCAGAAGGCTGCGGAAATTGTTTGAAAGCATTTCAATTGCGGCCCTTGCCCCGAGGTAGGAGCCGCCTATACCAACCACTATGAACACATCACAGCTATTTCTTATTTTTTCGGATGCTTTTTTTACCCTGGCATACTCGACCCGGTCATAGTTCTGCGGCAGTTCAAGCCACCCCAAAAAGTCTGCACCCAAGCCTGTACCGTCATTCAACGTTTTTTGCGCTGCGTTTAGAGAAGGAATCATTCTCTCCATTTCATCCTTTCCCAAAAAAGAAGATACATAACTAAGATCTAGTTCAAGCTTGTTCTTCATAATGCCACCTCCGTCAACTGATTTGTTTATAATTATTATACCAAAAAAACTTCCAAAAATGTGCACAATCCCGATTTAGATAGTCACGTCACCATTTGGCGCGGGCATAGTAGAACTTCTTTGCAATCTCAGCAGCCACTACATAAAGACCGGTGAGGGCTATCAAAGCCGCCATCACCCAGGCTGGCAGCGGCGTAAAACCAAGAAAACGGCTGAACGGAAAATACGGTATCGCGAGCGTTGCCAGGCTGACAGCAATGGTCAATAAAAGCAAAGCCTTTCCCGGCCGGCTTTTGTAAAACGGCCTGCGGGTTCGCACAACAAGCGCAATCACAAGTTCTGTAAGCAGGGACTCGACGAACCAGCCAGTCTGGAACTGAGGCTGAGTAGAGTGAACCACCAGCAGAAGCAGCCCGAATGTTGCATAATCGAACACAGAGCTCACCAGGCCAAAAATGATCATAAAGTTGCGGATGAACCGGATGTTCCAGCGGTGAGGCTTTTCGACCAGCTCATCATCAACGTTGTCGCTTGGAATTCCCATTGCCGGGAAGTCGGACAAGAAATTATTCAGCAAAATCTGCTTGGCCAGCAGCGGGAGGAACGGCAGGAACAGAGACGCTCCAGCCATGCTGAGCATATTGCCGAAGTTGGCGCTGGTAGTAGTAAAGACGTATTTAAGCGTGTTTGCAAAGGTACGCCGGCCTTCCTTTATTCCCGCCAGAAGAACGTCCAAATCATGCTGAAGCAGCACGAAATCTGCAGCCTCCTTGGCAACATCCACAGCACTGTCCACGGATATTCCAACATCGGCAGAATGCAGCGCGGGCGCATCGTTGATGCCGTCACCCATGTAGCCGACAACATGGCCCATCTTGCGCAGCGCCAGGATGATCCGCTCCTTCTGGTTCGGGTCAACCTCGGCAAAGATAGTCGTGCGCTCCGCGATATGCCAAAGCGCTTCATCGTTCAGATCCTTTATTTGGCCGGCAGTGATGATTCCGTCAACCGGCAGACCGACAGTCTCGGCAACATGTCGCGCAACCATGCGGTTGTCGCCAGTGATTATCTTTATCTGCACGCCGAGCTGCTTCAGCGATTCAAGCGTATTGATCACGCCCGGCTTAGGAGGGTCGAAAAACAAGAGAAAACCGGCGAATGCCATGTCAAGTTCGTCTGTATCCGCTGTATATTCAGTTTTTCGGATCACATCTTTCACAGCTATGCCAAGTACGCGATACCCCTGAGCGCTCCATCCTTCAAAGCGCTTGCTGATCTCCGCCCTGTGCTCGCCATCCAACGGTGCGACCGCCTCACCGGTTTGAACCGAGGTGCAGACCGCCAGAACATTGTCGAGAGCCCCCTTTGTTATCAGCATAGGCTTGATTTCCGTCCCGGGATCGGAATCCACGACCACGCTCAGGCGCTTGCGGTGAAAATCATAGGGGATCTCCTCGAGTTTGTCCATTCCGGTCGTGTCCGTGTGTGTGTGTGTGAGGATCGCCTCGTCGAGCGGATTCGCAATGCCGGTCTGGAAGGCTGCGTTGAGATACGCCAGACGCATCACGTTTTCCGAAGGAGATCCTTCCAAATCGAGAGCGCCATCCAGGCGAACTACGCCTTCGGTGAGCGTGCCTGTCTTATCCGTGCACAGCATATCCATGCTTCCCAGATTCTCAATTGCGTTAAGCCGGCGAACTATCACTCCGGCTTTTGTCATATCCTGTGCGCCCTTGGAAAGATTGATGCTGATTATCGCCGGCAAGAGTTCCGGCGCTATGCCGACAGCAAGAGCGATCGCAAACAGGAGCGAATCGATCGCCGGCCTGTCCAAAAGAATGTTGATCGCCAAGACGGCCAGCACCAGAAAGCTCATAATCCGGGTAAGCAAACTGCCGAATTTCCTTATGCCGTGCTCGAACTCGGTCTCCGGAGGACGAAGCGTCAGCCGTTCAGCAATCTCCCCAAACTCTGTGTCTGCGCCAGTATTGACAATGAGTATGCGCGCAGTCCCGCTTCGCACGTTCGTCCCCATGAACACCATGTTGACGCGCTTTGGCAATTCGGCATCCTCCTCAACTTTGCCCGCCTTCTTTTCAACAGGGAAGGTCTCGCCGGTAAGCACGGCCTGGTTGACAAAGAAATCCCTGGCTTCCAGCACGATCCCGTCAGCGGGGATCAGACTTCCTGCCGACAGCAGCACGACATCGCCGGGCACAATATCCGCCGCCGGGATAGTCTGCGGCTTTCCGTCTCTCAGCACAACGGCTTTTGTTGTTATCTGCGCCCGCAGCTTTTCGACCGCCTGGTTCGCCCTGTACTCCTGCACAAAGCTTAGCAACGCGCTGGCAATAACGATGATGATGACGATCAGCGCATCAGTCCACTCACCGGCGACGACGGACACCGCAGCAGCAAAAATAAGGATCAGAACCAGCGGACTGGTGAATTGGGCCGCGAATGACCGAAAGGCAGTGTAGCGCCTGTGCGGTTTAAGAACATTCGGCCCCGCCTGCTTAAGACGCTTCCCGGCTTCAGCCGCACTCAGGCCATCCAGCCTGCCGTCTACTTGGTCCAGGAGGTCCTGGGTTTCGAGGTTCCAATAAGAGGCATCGGTCAGCTTGCTCATAAAACATTCCCCATTTCTTAAAGAGAATTCCTTCTTACAATTATAATACTAACATTTCCAATTTTAAGCAATGGATAGGTTCAATATAAAAAGCAGCGCATGACGGCCAGCTTTTCAGCTGAAAATCATGCACTGCTTAATTATCTGAAATGGATACTACTCTCGCCTTAGATTTCTTATTATTCCCACTCGATTGTTGAAGGCGGCTTCGAAGTAACGTCGTAAACTATCCTGTTTACCCCGTGGACTTCGTTGACTATCCTTCTAGAAACCTTGTCGAGAACTTCATAAGGGATCCTTGCCCAGTCTGAAGTCATTCCGTCTGATGAAGTGACAGCTCTGAGGGCTATCGTGTGGCAGTATGTCCTCTCGTCGCCCATTACTCCAACCGACTGTATGTTAGGAAGACATGCGAAGTACTGCCATATGTCCCTCTCGAGTCCTGCAGCTGCAACTTCCTCTCTGAATATCGCATCAGCTTCCCTTGTTATTACGAGCTTGTCTTCAGTAACCTCGCCTAGCACCCTGATCGCAAGACCAGGGCCCGGGAAAGGCTGCCTCCAAACTATATCCTTAGGGATTCCCAATTCTTCTCCAACTTCTCTGACCTCATCCTTGAACAGCTCTCTCAACGGTTCTATGAGCTTGAATTCCATGTCTTCCGGAAGTCCGCCTACGTTGTGATGGCTCTTTATTGTTGCAGAAGTGCCGGTCCCGCTTTCTACAACGTCAGGGTATATTGTTCCCTGAACAAGGAAAGCTATATCGCCAAGCTTGTTTGCTTCTTCTTCGAATACTCTTATGAACTCTTCTCCGATGATCTTTCTCTTTCTTTCAGGGTCGCTAACGCCCTTCAGTTTTCCAAGGAATCTGTCTGCCGCATTTACCCTGATGAGGTTCATGTCGAACTCGCCCTTGAATACTTCTTCAACCTGGTCTCCCTCGTCTTTTCTCAGAAGGCCGTGGTCAACGAAGATGCATGTGAGCTGCTTTCCTATCGCTTTGTGCACAAGAACAGCTGCAACTGATGAGTCCACTCCGCCTGACATACCGCAGATGACCTTCCTGTCGCCTACAAGATCTCTTACTTCCTTGATTTTGTCATACGTGAAGGACGCCATGGACCAGTCGCCCTTTAATTTGCATATCTCAAACAGGAAGTTCGCAAGCATCTTCTTTCCAAACGGAGTGTGGTTGACTTCCGGATGGAACTGAACTCCGTATATCTGCTTCGAAGCGTCTGCCATTGCCGCTACAGGTGTCTGGCTTGTTTTTCCGCATATTGCGAATCCGGCCGGAGCCTGCGCTACAAAGTCAGTATGGCTCATCCAGCATATTTCGTTTTCATCTATGCCTTCAAACAGCTTGCAGCTTGAATCCAATTCGATTTCAGTTTTTCCGTATTCACGCTTTTCAGGGCTGAATACATCTCCGCCCAATGTGTATGCTATCAGCTGCTGCCCGTAGCATATTCCCAGAACCGGAACGCCAAGTTCAAATATCTCTTTGTCTATCCTCGGAGCGCCTTCCCCGTAAACACTGTTTGGTCCGCCGGTGAAGATGATACCCTTTGGATTCTTTTCCTTTATCTTTTCTATCGATGTTGTGTACGGAACTATCTCGCAGTAAACGTTGTTTTCTCTTACCCTTCTAGCGATAAGCTGGTTGTACTGACCGCCAAAGTCAATGACAAGAACTAATTCTTTACTCATAATTTCCTCCTACTTAATGATTCTCAACTTATACTATAACAGATTATATATACCTGATTCAAGCTATAGTTAAACGCTTCTTACATAAGAATTGTCAGTTTGTAAATTGTGATGCATTTTAATGACAAAAGAAGCAGCGGTGAAAAAAGACTCCCGTTTCCGGGAGCCCCATATTTTAGTACATTCCGTCCATTCCCATTCCTGGGCCGCCAGGCATTGGCATTGGATTCTTTTCAGGCACATCTACAACAGCAGCCTCTGTTGTAAGGAATGTAGCCGCAACTGATGCAGCATTCTGGAGAGCTGATCTTGTTACCTTTGTAGGATCAACTATTCCAGCCTTGATCATGTTGACATATTCTTCTTTCAAAGCATCGAAGCCTATGCCTTTTTCGCTGTTCTTTATCTTGTCGATTATTATTGAACCTTCAAGACCTGCATTGTAAGCTATCTGTCTTATTGGTTCCTCCAGCGACTTTTTGATTATGTCAATGCCGACTTTTACATCAGGATCTTCAGCAGTCAGCTTCTCTATTTCTGTAACTATGCTTAGGAGTGCAGTACCGCCTCCTGGTACAATTCCTTCCTCAACTGCAGCTTTTGTTGCAGCAAGAGCATCTTCGATCCTGAGTTTTCTTTCTTTAAGCTCAGTTTCAGTTGCAGCTCCAACCTTGATGACAGCTACGCCGCCAGCAAGCTTTGCAAGTCTTTCCTGAAGTTTTTCTTTGTCGAATTCTGAAGTCGTCTCTTCAACCTGTCTTCTGATCATGTTCACTCTGTCGTGTATCTCAAGTTTGTTTCCTTTTCCGTTTACTATTACGGTGTTTTCCCTGGATATCTTAACTGATTCAGCTCTTCCCAGCATCTCTATAGTTGCTTCCTTGAGTTCTCTTCCCAGCTCCTCGGAGATAACCTCTCCGCCTGTAAGTATGGCGATATCCTGAAGCATCTCTTTTCTTCTGTCGCCGAAGCCTGGAGCCTTCACAGCTACGCAGGTGAATGTTCCTCTCAGTTTGTTTACAAGAAGTGTAGCAAGAGCTTCCCCTTCTATGTCTTCTGCTATTATAAGGAACTTTCTTCCCTGCTGCACTACCTGCTCAAGAACCGGGAGTATTTCCTGTATGTTTGTAATCTTCTTGTCTGTGAGAAGAATGTATGGATCTTCCAGTACAGCTTCCATTTTCTCTGTATCTGTAACCATATACGGGCTGACATATCCCCTGTCGAACTGCATTCCCTCAACAACGTCAAGTTCTGTTCCCATAGTGTTTGATTCTTCAACTGTGATTACGCCTTCGTTGCCCACTTTTTCCATAGCGTCGGCTATAAGTCTTCCGATCTCTTCTTCACCTGCTGATATAGCTGCAACTCTCGCTATGTCTTCTTTTCCGTTTACAGGCTGCGAGATCTTCTTTATTTCCTCTACGGATTTATCAACAGCTATTTTTATTCCCTGCCTGATGAGCATAGGGTTTGCTCCTGCGGTTACGTTCTTCAAACCTTCCCTGATTATAGCCTGGGCAAGAAGCGTAGCTGTAGTTGTACCGTCACCGGCAACATCGTTCGTTCTTGTTGCAACTTCTTTGACAAGCTGCGCTCCCATGTTTTCATACGGATCTTCCAGCTCGATCTCCCTCGCTATGGTGACACCGTCGTTTGTTATCAATGGTGAACCGAATTTTTTATCCAGTACTACGTTTCTTCCCTTTGGTCCTAAAGTTACTTTTACAGTGTTGGCAAGTTTGTCGACACCAGCCTGCATACCTCTTCTTGCCTCTTCACCGAACATAATGTTTTTTGCCATTCCGAATACCTCCAATTTATAGTATGTTTAGTATTTCTTACTCCACTACTGCCAGGATGGCGTCCTGTTTCAGTATTGTGTATTCCTCGCCGTCAAATTTCACTTCGGTTCCTGAATACTGTGAGAACAAGACTTTGTCGCCCACCTTTAATTCCATTTTAACTTCCTTGCCGTCGACGTATCCGCCGGGGCCTACAGCTACAACTTCTGCCTGCTGCGGTTTTTCCTTAGCGCTTCCCGGCAAAAGGATCCCGCTTTTTGTTGTTTCCTCTGCTTCCAATTTTTTGATTACTACCCTGTCTCCAAGTGGTCTAATTTTCATTTAAACCCCTCCTTTATGTATTTTGATATTTTAATTAACATTTTTCATTGTTAGCACTCGCCGCTCCCGAGTGCTAACACATATAATTTTAAATAATAGGAAAGGGAATATCAAATTTTGCATGTTCCGTATTTCGCCGATATACGGCCGTTTCAGCCGATTTGTTCAAAATAGATTCCTATTTCAGCGATTTAGCCAATAATCTGTTTTTTATGGATATCGCTCCTTCTTGGAAGTATAATAATCATATAACGGATCGAGAGAGGTGCATTATGAGGAGACTAACAGCTTTGGCGGTAGCTATCGCAGTGATAATTCTTTCAGTGAAATTCACGCTGAACTTCAAACCTTTATACTACCACGACATCAGCCGCCTGAATATAGAGGCGAACACACACCTGAACCGAGAAGAGATAAAGGCCGCATACGATTACCTGATTTACTACATAAACAGCGATGAGGATACAGGCTTTGACATCCCAGGGCTCCCCTCCTCAGCGGCCGGGGCCGTCCACTTCCGAGAGGTCAAGGGTATTTTCAAAACGCTTGATTACCTTCTGTACGGGTGCTGCGCAGCCTCACTGCTCGGAATATACTACTGCATTAAAAAAAGAGAGTTTTCATTCCTTAAACTCTCTTCAAATCTCATACTCATCATAAGCGCAGCGGCAGCCGCGGCATTCAGCATAAATTTCGACTTTGCCTTTACGCTTTTCCACAAGCTATTCTTTGACAACGACTACTGGCTTTTCGATCCCGCCACAGACCCTGTCATCAACCTTCTGCCTGCGGAATTCTTTTTCCACTGCCTGATGCTGATAGTGGCCTGCATTGTCGTTTCTTCACTGCTGCTGAGGCTTGCTCACAGGAAGCTAAGGAGCTGACTCCTCGGCCTCTTTTCCTGCCAGCCTCTTTACAAGCCTCTCGCCCTTGAATATACCGGCAACGAACAGAGCGGTCATGACCACAGCTATGAGCGCCAGCACCCAGCGGTTCCCGCCGCCCAGCCCGGCCCCGAAATAGGACGAGACGATTATTGCCGGGAGCCTTCCGAGGGTTGAGTACAGCAGGAAATACCTGAACCTTACATCCGATATCCCGCATACATACCCCAGGACATCCTTGGGGATTCCCGGAATAAGGTAGAGCAGGAATATCACGTAGTGGATGCTCCCCAGCCTAAGCGCCCTGTCGAAGAATTCCAGGTGCCTCTCTGATATGATCTTCCTAACAAGCGGCCTGCCGAACACCCTTGAAACACTGTAGACCAGAATGCTTCCGGCGGTGATTCCAGCCACCGACAGCAGGCTTCCTAAAAAAGTCCCGTAGATATATCCCCCTGCTATCTGGACAACCTCACCCGGTATAAAGAACGCTAATACCTGCATTGCCTGAAGGCCTGCAAACGCAAGGATGCCGTATCTTCCATAGGACGTAATTATATCCTTGATTTTTTCCGGATCGCTAAGGATATGCATGTACCTGTTGAAATACAGATAAGCCGCTCCAGCAAAGAAAAGCAGCACAAGGCCTATTGCAATATATGATTTGACGTTAACCTTCTCAAACATATAAAACTCCTCCCGTCTGTTATCCCCATTATATACCTCGTGCAGTCTTTTGTGAATATCATCAGCCTCTTGAAAGCTTCACACCTTCGAACTTTGTCAGAAGGACGTTGTCTTTGTGGGCTTTTATCTTTGAGCTTCCTGTGTATTTTGCAAGGCCGGCTTTGGACTTCCGAACAGTCGAGAGAGCGCCGGCTCCGCCTGTGCAGCCTCCGTCGCACATCATCCCTTCTATGAACCTGCTTCTGCTCTTCTTCAGCTTCGCCATCATCATTGCAGTTTTTACCTCATCCGCGCCGCTCACGGATATAGCGTTCAGCTGAAGGTCCTCTGCCCTGGCCTCAAGAAGTTCCTCGACGGCCGCCCTGACTCCGCCTACTTTTGCAAAATTTCTTCCGAAACCCGTCGCCTGGCTTATTTCAACGTCCTCGCATTTTTCGATATCCACATCGAAAGCCCCCATTAGAGCAGCAATCTCCTCAAACGTAAGGACATAGTCCACCGCTCCTTTCACTTCATCTCTGCCGGCCTCTGATTTTTTAGCGGTGCACGGCCCTATGAAAACAACCACTGCATCAGGATGTTCTTTTTTCAGCATCCTGCCGCAGGCAATCATAGGGGATACAGTTCCTGATATCTTTGAAACCTCTCCAGGAAATTTTTTCTCTATATAGTTTACAAAACCCGGACAGCAGGAGCTGGTCATATAACCCTCTCCGTTTTCGAGCCTCTCCGTAAGCTCCTCGCCTTCATGGAGCGCTACCGCGTCAGCTCCGCAGGCTGCCTCAACCACATCGCTGAAGCCCGTTTTTCTGAGCGCATCCCAGATCATGCCGGCAGTGACATTATTGCCGAACTGCCCTCCTATAGCCGGAGCGACCACGGCATAGACCTCTTTCTTGTCCGACAGCGCCCTGGCTACATTGGTTATGTAGCTCTTGTCAGAGATAGCTCCGAACGGGCATGCTTTCATACACGCTCCGCAGCTGGTGCATTCCTCGTTTTTTATTACAGCCATCCTGTTTTCAGGATGTATGTCCAGCGCACTCGTAGGGCATGCCTTTTTGCAAGGCCTTACTATCTCGGCTATAGCGTTATACGGGCATGCCTTTTTGCACATTCCGCACTCCTTGCACATTTCCTGGTTTATATGGGCCCTGCCCCCTACACGCGCAACGGCGTTTGCCGGACATACCTCCATGCATCTGTGCTCAATGCAGTTTCTGCACGCTTCTGTAACAAGGAATCTGTCGATAGTGCATTTGTCGCAGGCAGCCGGCAGCACATATATTACCTCATCTTTGTTCTGGATATCTACCAGCGGCAGTGTGGTGTTATCGCACGGCATGAAGCCCGCTGCAAGCTGGGACCTCTCGTAAACAACGGCCCTTTCCTTATAAACACAGCATCTGTATTCCGCTTTTTTACCGTCGATTATTTTATACTGGATTTTTTCAAGTTCCAGTTTCCTCAAATTGTCGTTTTTTGCAAGTACAGCGACCTCTTTCAAAACTTCATATTTCAACCTCATCAAACGTGTTTCTAACTCCATATAAACATCCTCCTTAAAACCAAAAACATTAAACATCACCCCTATTATAATATTAATACAGATTCTTTTCAATATGTACTACAGCATTAATTCTTTGATGATAACCGCCGTTTTAATGGCTTTTCGGCATTTTTATCAACATATAACACCATATCATTTTTTATATAACAACAAAAGCCCAGCATGACAGCCGGGCTTGAATTTGAACTTATTCAACCTTAATATTGTTCTCCCTCGCATAATAGAAAAGGTACTGCTGGGCAAATCCGGATAATTCGCCGAACTTGTCTATTCCAAACTCCCTTATCTTCTTAAGCGAGACATCCGGGGCAAGATAGAAATGCTGCATAGCCCTTTTGACCCAAACATCCACAGGAAATGCCGAATGCTTGCCCATGGAGAAAAGCATGATGCAGTCTGCGACCTTCGGCCCCACCCCCGCGAACTTCTGAAGCTCTTTGTGACAATCCTCAGAGTCCTGACTGCATATCCAACCGATATCCGCGCTATTCCTGTATATTGCGTCAACGGTAGCCTTGATGTATTTCGCCCTGAAGCCCAGGCCGCAGGCGGCAAGTTCCTCCAGGTTAGCATACTTGATTTCATCAAGTTCCGGGAAAGAATAGTATTCCTTCCCCTTATAAACAAGCTTTTTACCCCATTTCTCGCTTATCCTCTTTATCCCCCTCTTGATCATCGGTATCCTGTTGTTAGAGGAAATGATAAACGACAGGATCATCTCGAAGGGCTCCTGGTTCAGTATCCTGATTCCGTGCCCGAATTCCACGGATTTCTTGAGCAAGGCATCCCTGCTCAGAATCTCCTTTATGGTCCCGTAGTCCCTGTAGAGGTCGAAATAATCCGCCCAGATCTCCCTGAACTCCTCTTCCGTCGTATTGTAGAGCAGGACATCATCATCCTTTTTTTCAACCTCAAGAACCCTTCCGAAAGCCACGCCTATGTAGCTGCCGTTCTCCTGCCTGTCCCAGCGGAAGCACTGCCCGCATTCGAAAATATGCTCAGGCTCAAAATTCCTGACCTGATGCACGGTGATCCCTCCGTTAAAACAGCTCACATATCCAAAATCCATTTTATTACTCCTTGAACAAAAATGTTTAAAAAGCTGTATTAGAAGATCTAATACAGCTTTTTACTATTTGCTTAAATATTCGTCGATAGCCTTGGCAGCCTTTTTACCAGCCCCCATGGCCAGTATTACAGTAGCAGCGCCTGTGACGGCATCTCCTCCAGCATATACCTTTTCCTTTGTAGTCAAGCCTGTCTCTTCATCAGCCACAAGGCACTGTCTCTTTGTTATGTCGAGGCCCTTTGTAGTTGAAGATATCAGCGGATTAGGGGATGTTCCCAGTGACATTATCACCGTGTCTACATCTATCACGAACTCGCTGCCTTTTATTTCAACAGGCCTTCTTCTTCCGGATGCGTCCGGCTCGCCCAGCTCCATCTTCACGCACTTCATTCCCTTAACCCAGCCTTTTTCATCGCCGAGTATCTCAACAGGGTTTGTAAGAAGGTCGAAGATTATACCTTCCTCCTTAGCGTGGTGCACCTCCTCAACTCTCGCAGGAAGCTCCTCTTCCGACCTTCTGTACACTATGTGCACTTCGGCGCCCAGTCTGAGAGCTGTTCTCGCTGCATCCATAGCAACATTTCCGCCACCTACGACAGCGACTTTTTTGCCAGGCCTTATCGGAGTGTCGTAGTCAGCCTTGAAGGCTTTCATCAGGTTGTTCCTTGTAAGGAACTCGTTGGCAGAGTAAACTCCGTTAAGGTTTTCGCCAGGGATTCCCATGAATTTAGGTAGTCCTGCACCCGAGCCTACGAATACCGCATCGAATTTTTCTTCATTTATAAGTTCGTCTATTGTCACAGTCCTGCCTATTATCACGTTTGTTTCTATTTTTACGCCCAGCTTTTTCAGGTTCTCTATCTCAGTCTTTACCACGGTGTCCTTCGGAAGCCTGAACTCAGGTATTCCGTAAACCAGCACTCCGCCCGGCTCATGGAGGGCTTCGAATATCGTCACTTCGTAACCAAGCTTAGCAAGGTCTCCGGCAGCAGTAAGACCTGCAGGGCCGCTTCCTATTACAGCAACCTTTTTGCCGTTCTTTGGCTTTGTTTCTGACAGGTCCACTTTGTTCTCCCTTGACCAGTCAGCAACAAATCTCTCAAGCTTTCCAATGGATACAGGCTCGCCTTTTATGCCGAGGACGCATCTTTCTTCGCACTGGACTTCCTGAGGGCATACTCTTCCGCATACCGCAGGCAGTGCGCTAGACTGTGCTATGACCTTTGCAGCCTGTTCGAATTCACCGGCCTTAACGCACTGGATGAATGCAGGTATGTCTATAGCTACCGGGCATCCGCCAACACACGGCTTGTTTTTGCAGTTGAGGCATCTTGCCGCTTCCTGCATAGCTTCTTCAGCTGAATATCCGAGGCAAACCTCGTCGAAGTTTGTTGCCCTTACCTTAGGATCCTGTTCTTTAACCGGAACTTTTTTCATTCTGTCCATTATTTGTCACCTCCGCAGCCGCATCCACCGTGATGATGGGTGTCGCCTTCTTCAAACTCAAGAAGCTTCTTTCCTTCTTCAGTTTTGTAAAGTGTCTGCCTTCTCATTGACTCGTCAAAATCCACGAGATGCCCGTCGAATTCAGGACCGTCAACGCAGGCAAATTTGACCTCGTCGCCTATTGTGACCCTGCAGGCACCGCACATGCCCGTGCCGTCAACCATTATAGGGTTAAGGCTGACGATTGTCTGTATTCCCTGTTCTTTTGTATATTTAGCTACGAACTTCATCATTATCATTGGTCCGATAGCGATGACAAGGTCGTAACCCATTTTCTCGTCTTCAACCTTCTCCTTGAGCAGGTCTGTAACAAAACCCTTGTAGCCGTATGAACCGTCGTCTGTTGCCACAAACAGGTTTCCAGCAACTGCCTTCATCTCGTCTTCAAGGATTAGCATATCCTTTGACTTGCAGCCTACGATAACATCAGCCTGAACTCCGTGTTCATGGAGCCACTTCACCTGAGGGTATACAGGCGCTGCGCCGACGCCGCCGGCAACAAATATTATCTTCTTCTTTTTCAGCTCTTCGATGTCCTCATGGACCAGCTCCGAAGGCTGTCCCAGAGGTCCTACGAAGTCTGCAAAGCAGTCTCCAGCCTCATATTCCGCCATCCTTTTTGTGGATGCGCCCATTGTCTGGAACACTATCGTGATTGTTCCTCTCTCCTTGTCGATGTCGCAGATCGTGAGTGGGATTCTCTCACCTTTTTCGTCCATCTTCACTATGACGAACTGTCCCGGGTAGGAAGATTTTGCTACCCTAGGCGCTTCAACATCCATAAGATAGATGTTTGGCGCAACTACTCTTTTTGCCACAATCTTGTACATTTCATTCTCCTCCTGTGTAAATTAAATATAAATTAAAAAAAGCATCAAAACACTTTAATTATAGCATATGATAAAGAAAAAAACACAAAAATCAAAAATTGATTTCTGTGTTTTCACGGCTTAAAAAACTATTTTTCAGTCTTTTCATTAAGCAGGCATGTTATGGTCAGCAGGCTGTCTATCAGATGCACATTCTCTATAACGATGCCATCGGGAACGTTAAGATCGACAGGCGCGAAGTTCCATATAGCCTTAATTCCGTTTTCCGCCAGAGTATCGCATACACTCTGGGCAGCTCTCCCCGGAACACAAAGGATCGCTATCGAAACATCGTTCTCCTTAATGTAGCTGTCCAGCGTGTCGATGTCCCTGATTTCTACGTCCCTGATTTTTATTCCGATCAGTTTTGGATTCACATCGAAGATTGCATCGATATCGAACCCGAAGCTTTCGAAGTTTGAGTAGTTTGCCAGTGCCTGTCCGATATTTCCCGCACCTATTATGACAATCTTGTAGTCCCTTGACAGTCCGAGAATGTTGCTTATCTGTGCGTACAGGTCCTTTACATTGTACCCGTAGCCCTGCTGGCCGAAGTCTCCGAAGCAGTTCAGATCCTGCCTTATCTGCGATGCAGTGAATCCGATCCTCTCTCCAAGCTCTTTGGACGATATTCTGTCCACTTCATTCCTTATCAAATCTCCCAGATATCTATGGTATTTAGGCAGTCTTCTTATTACCGCCATGGAAATGTTTCTTTTTTTCTCCATAATGCACCTCTTGCTAAATAGTTTGAATATATTTTATCATATATTATGCAGCAATACACATTTTTTAAAAAAATTTTACTACAAAAATGACTATCAACATAGTAAAATAGTAATGTTAAGGACGGTGATATTATGGTAATACTCAGCTGCAAAGACATTGTGAAAAGCTTTGGCGTGGAATTGCTTTTAGATAAAGTAACCTTTAATATAAATGACGGTGAAAAGATTGGCCTCATAGGCCCCAACGGAGCAGGCAAATCAAGCCTGTTCAAAATACTGACGGGAGAGCTGGATTACGACAGCGGCGAAATTTTCGTCGATAAAAGCAAGACGGTGGGCTACCTTTCGCAGCACCTTTCGCTTGCTCCGGAGAATACGGTTTTCGAAGAACTCCAGCTTGTTTTTGATGACCTGATCAGGCTTGAACAGAAGCTTCACAGTCTCGAAAACGAGATGAACAAGCCATACGACTCTGAGAACGAGGCTTTCCACAACAAGCTCATAAAGGATTACACAACAAGCTCCGAGCTTTACATGAACAGGGGCGGTTTTGTTTTCAGGGCTGAAATAAGCAAGGTTCTCAAGGGACTTGGGTTTTCCGAAGATGACAGCCAGCTCAGGATAAGCGTCTTGAGCGGAGGCCAGAAGACAAGGGTAGCTCTCTGCAAGCTCCTGCTGATTAAGCCCGACATACTCCTGCTGGACGAGCCTACTAACCACCTGGACCTTGAAGCAATAGAATGGCTTGAGGAATATCTGAATGTATACAGAGGAACAATAATCCTGATCTCCCACGACAGATTTTTCCTGGATTCAATAACGAACAAGACCTTTGAACTCCTGGGAGGAAAGGTGAATCCGTACAACGGCAACTATACAGCCTTTGTTGAGCTGAAGAAGAAGGACTACGAAATACAGCTGAAGGCCTACAATCTTCAAAAGGCCGAGATCAAAAGGCAGGAGGACATAATTGAGAGGTACCGCTCCTTCAACAGGGAAAAGAGCATCAAGGCTGCGGAAAGCAGGCAGAGGGCTCTCGACAAGGTGGATAGGCTGACGGCTCCGGTCAAGGAAAAAAAGATAACCAAGATCAATTTTGAAACGCAGATAAAGAGCGGCAACGATGTTCTCCACATTGAGGGTCTTAGCAAAGCATATGATGACAGGGTTCTCTTCGAAGACCTGAACCTGGATATCAAGAAAGGCGAAAAGATTGCGCTGATAGGAGATAACGGCATCGGCAAGACCACCCTTCTTAAGATAATCATGGGCAAAATCCCCAGCAATTCTGGCATATCGGTACTCGGCAAGAATGTTTTCATAGGCTATTACGACCAGGAGCAGTCGGATCTGGATCCCGACAAATCGATACTCGATGAGGTCTGGGATGATTTTCCCGAGCTGTCCACAACCCAGATAAGAAGCGCGCTGGCCGCCTTTCTTTTCACAGGCGACGACGTGTTCAAGAAAGTCCACCTGCTGAGCGGCGGAGAGCGGTGCAGGATAAACCTCCTCAAGCTGATGCTCTCGAAATCGAATTTCCTGCTGCTCGACGAGCCCACAAACCACCTTGACATCATGTCGAGGGAAGCTCTCGAGGATGCTATTCTGGGCTATGACGGCACTATCCTCCTCATATCCCACGACAGATACTTCCTGAACAAGGTAATCGAGAAAATCATCGAGCTAACCAGGACAGGATTGAACGAGTATCTCGGCAACTACAGCTATTATGTGGAGAAGAAGAAAAATCCGCTGAGATTCCAGGAGATTGAGGAATTCTCAGGAATGACCAAAACGCAGCAGCAGAACGAGAAAAGGAAGAAGAGGGAGCTTGAAAAGCTTGAAAAGGAAAAGAAGCACAACCTGAAGGATATCGAAAAAAGGATATCTGATCTGGAAGCCCTGCTTGTATCCCTTGATGAAAAGCTCTGCCTTCCCGAGGTATACTCCAATCCTGAGGAATGCGTCAGGATTAACATTGAAATCTCGGATTCCAAAGACGAGCTGGATAAGCTTTACGAGGAATGGGAAAGTCTGATGTAGCTCAAAACCGCTATGCGATCACATAGCGGTTTTTTTATATCCCCAGAAGCTCCTTAAGCTTTTTTATGTTGTTTCTGCTGACCGGAATCTCCGATTTTTCCGAATCATCCATGACCAGCTTGTAGGTCCCGTTGAACCAGGCGAACATTTCCTTTATATTGTCCAGGTTCACAATGTAGCTCCTGTGTGCCCTGAAAAAATTTGTCTTCTTTTCTATCTGGCACAGGGTATCCCATGTCATGAAGCTCTTATCCCGGGTCTTTATATAGGTTTTTTCTTCCTCTATATAGCAGAAATATATATCCTTGAGGTCTATGAATATTATCTTGCCGTTCAGCTCTCCCGGCAGCTTCTTATACGAACTCTGCTTCTTTTCCAGCCTGTCCATCATCTTCGACATAAGCTCCGGCAGATCTGCCTGCTTCTTTGCCTCGTTGATTTTGTTCCTTATCCTGTCCAGAGTCATGTCCAGCCTCTGTTCATCGACAGGCTTCAAAACGTAATCCAGCGCGTTGAGCTCGAAGGCTTCTACTGCGTGCATGCCGCAGGCAGTAAGGAATACTATTTCCGTGTCTTCGCTTTCCTGGTGTATCCTTTTGGCAAGCTCCACACCGTTCTGAAGCGGCATATTTATATCCAGGAAAACAACATCCGGATTCAGGTCCATTATCATCTCATAGCCCTCTTCTCCATTGCAGGCCATGGCGTCCACTACGAAATCTTCGTTTTGGGTTATCAGGAACTCAAGTTCTTCAGCAGCCGGGATCTCGTCCTCTACTATGATGCACCTTATTCTACTCATCCGTCTCCATGACCTCCTTGTTCATTCTGAAACTGACCTTTGTACCCGATCCCGCTGCGGAACTTATCTCAAGCCCGTTGAAATTCGGGTAGATGATCTTAAGCCTTTCATTTACGTTGTCGAGGCCAATGCCCGGCCAGAAGGTGGTGATCTCCTCCACTTTCTCCATGTTCATGCCGACGCCGTCATCTACAACAGAAAAACCGATAATATCTCCCAGGGATTCCGCCTTTACCGTGACGGTTCCCCCTTCAGCCTTTGGGAGTATACCGTGTTTTATGGAATTTTCCACCAGCGGCTGAAGGACAAAAGCAGGCATTTTTGCATTCTCAAGCCCTTCAGGTATATCTATGTTTATGACCAGCCTGTCCCCGAACCTGGCTTTTTCGATGGAAAGATATGAGTTCAGGAAGTTAATCTCTCTCTCCAGTGTGACAAAGTCTTCCCTCCTGTTAAGGGTCTGCCTGAAATAGTTGGAAAGGTCAATTATTAGCTCCCTTGCCCTCACAGGGTTTGTCCTGCAGAAGGAGGCGATGGTATTCAGCGCGTTGAAAAGGAAATGCGGCTCTATCTGAGCTCTGAGGGCCCTGAATTCTGCAACATAGGCCTCATGCGCCAGGACATTCAGCTTGTGTATCTCCACCTGGGTGGATAGAAGCCCGCTCAGCTCTTTCGCATAGTTCGCAAAGTAGCCGTCCCTAAGGATCTTCTCGGACTTCAGCTGGTGTCCTATCACCCCTTCAAAGTTGCTGTCAATGCCGTATATAGGCACGCAGTAAAACAGGATCTTTTTCTCCCCGTTCACGAAGGTTATTGTCCCGAAACCGGGATCCTTGTAATAATTATTCAGGTTTTTGTTTAGGATCTCTTCGTTAATAAGGTCTCCGTTATAGGCTAGCAGCTCTTTGCCGTCTGCAACGAACGCAGCTTCCACATCTCCAATTTCGCATATTATTTCCGCGACATGCCCTGCCGTATTCCTGTCCAAACCGTTTCTGAGGTAATTGATAGTCCTGCCGGCAATATTGAGCACCTTCTGAGACTGGACCGCTCCGATTCTGGCAAAATCTTCCTTTGCATTCTTTATTATCAGGATGAACACAGCTACTCCAAGCGAGTTTATTATTATCATAGGCAATCCGATAATCTTAACCAGTTCGACGCTGGCTTCCAGGGGTCTTGCTATTGTTAAAACTATGAGCATCTGAAGCATTTCTGCGAGCAAAGCGCCGATAAACCCGGTGCCAACGCTCAATCCCCTGTCTTTTGAATATTTTCTCGCAGCCGCACCCATCAGGCCTTCCGCTATCGTTGCAACCGCACAGGCAGTGGCGGTAAACCCTCCGAAAGTATACCTGTGTCCGCCAGCTATAGCTCCGACCAGGATGCCCATTACGGGTCCTCCCATATAGCCGGCCATGAATGCTCCTATGGGCCTGGTATTTGCAAGCGCGAACGGTTCGACGCCAACACCGGTATAGGTTCCTATTATAGACAGAGTGCTGAAGAACAAGATCATGCCTGCCTTGTCTTTCACCGTAAGTTCATCCTTCACCATGTTCCTGAAAAGATGTGTCTGGTTGTATATGTATGCCGCAAGGGCAATTAAAGCCATCCTCTCCAGCAGCTGAACAAACAAATTAATATCCAAAATTACCCCTCCAAAAATACGCTCTAATTTATTATATATCAAACAAAAAAATTATTAAAATGTTTTTTCAAACACCCCCCTTTAAATGCATTTCGGGCTTAAATTATAGTCGTTCACCTCAAATCCATTTCCGAAATGTTCATAATATATTAATATTTTGTTGAACTATTAATCAAATATTCAATTATAATAAATTATTTAAGGAGGTAAATTTATGAATTCTATTTTTCTAGTCATCATCGGTGCCCTTGTTTTAATACTGGCCTACAGATTCTACGGCTCATGGATTGCTGCAAAAGTACTGGTTCTTGACGAAACAAGAGAAATGCCATCAAAGAAATTTGAAGACGGACACGACTTCGAGCCAACCAACAAAGTGGTTCTCTTCGGTCACCATTTCGCAGCTATAGCCGGTGCCGGCCCTCTTATCGGACCTGTTCTTGCGGCTCAGTACGGCTACCTTCCAGGAGCGCTTTGGATCCTGATCGGCGGTGTTTTTGCCGGTGCAGTGCATGACATGGTAATCCTTTTCGCATCAGTAAGGCAGGACGGAGAGTCCCTTGCAGAAATTGCAAAAAAACAGCTTGGCCCTACTATGGGTGTCGTTACTTCAATAGCTGTTCTATTCATAATGATAATAGCAATGGCCGGACTAGGCTTGCCTATTGTTAACTCTCTCTACAACAGCCCTTGGGGTACATTCACAGTTGGCGTAACAATTCCAATAGCGATGATTGTCGGTGTATACATGAGATTCATAAGGCCCGGCAAAATTCTCGAAGGTACTATACTCGGCATGACCCTCATACTGGCCGGAGTTATACTTGGACCAGTCGTTGCAGTCAGCCCGCTGGCTCCGTTCTTCACTTTCAACGTTCATCAGATGTCAATAATACTCGCTTTCTACGGTTTCTGCGCAGCAGCAATACCAGTTTGGCTGTTGCTGTTACCTAGAGACTATCTGAGCACATACATGAAGATAGGCGTTATGGCAATGCTTGTGGTAGGTATCATAATAGTAAGACCTACTATACAGATGCCTGCATTGACACAGTTTGTCAACGGCGGCGGCCCTATCGTGCCAGGAAAGGTATTCCCTTATATATTCATCACAATCGCATGCGGAGCTTTATCCGGATTCCACTCACTCATTAGTTCCGGTACAACTCCGAAAATGATCAAAAATGAAAAAGACATACTTCCAATAGGCTTCGGAGCTATGCTTTTCGAATCATTCATCGCTCTTATGGCCCTGATCGCAGCAACTTGCCTTCCAACAGCTGATTACTTTGCAATAAACTCATCAGCTGCTGCATTTGCAAAGCTCAACATGGTTCCAATCGAACTGCCTATGCTTTCAGGCCTTGTTGGCGAAACACTTGCAGCAAGACCGGGCGGCGGCGTATCACTTGCAGTAGGTATGGCTTATATCTTCTACAAGATACCGGGCTTGTCACACCTCATGGGCTACTGGTACCACTTCTGCATCATGTTTGAAGCGTTGTTCATACTTACAACCATAGATGCCGGAACAAGAGTTGGAAGATACCTGCTTCAGGATTTCTTCGGCAAATTCTACAAACCATTCGCAAACAAAGACAACTGGTTCAATATAATCGTATTCAGCGCTATGGTTTCATTAGCCTGGGGATACCTGCTGTATTCCGGAAACGTTTCGACAATCTGGCCTATGTTCGGTACTGCAAACCAGATGCTTGCTGTTATAGCTTTGGCAATAGGCACTTCAGTTATACTTAAAGTCAGCGGAAAAATTAAGTATGGTTTGATAACAGCAATTCCAATGGCATTCATGACTGTCATAACGTCAACTGCTGCAATACTTAACATTACCGGAAACTATCTGCCAAAAGGCTTGATGCTTATGTCTACAATATCCGCATTGCTGTTAGTGCTGATGGTTATAATAGTTGTAATGAGCATTAAGAACTGGAAAACCGAAATTGATAAAATAAAAGCTGGAACTTACAAAAAAGAAGTAATATAACAGCATAGCAAAGGAGCTGCCGCACGGCTAAGTGCAGCAGCTCCTTTTTTCCTATTCAAATACGTTAACCAGGCTTCCGAACAGGTCTTTGTTAGCCTTTATTCTCTCTTCGTTTCCGAAAACACAAAGATAATTCTGCTTCATCAGATCATCCAGCATCCTTCCGAAACTCCTTATAGCCGCTACATCCGTGCTCAGAACCTCTCTTCTTTCCTTCTGGAGATCCTCATAGCTTATCTTCCTGAAGTAAAGTTCCACAGCCTTTTCACCCTTCATCGAAGGCGTAAGAGGCGCGTCCAGGTCCGATATTGTCCCGATTATATACTTTGTCATCTGGCGCTTGTCTGTATCGAAGCAGCTGAAATACTGTCCAGCCTCGTCATAGACCTTCAGAGTGTCAGCCAGGTTAGGGTCCCTGTAGGATGTGAAGAACATGTTGCCGTTCTTCATGAAGGCCGAGAAGCTGCCGTAGGCTCCTCCCTGCACCCTCACCCTGTTCCAGAGGTAATCGTAATTGCTTATCGTCTTAAGCACCAGCATGCTGCCCGAATACTTATATCCCAGCTTTATGAAGTTATATGCCTTCGCCACGTACTGCACCTTTCCGGAGCACATGAGGCCTTCGTTGCCTTTTTCAAGGTCGAAGCTGTAGCTGCAGGGGCTGACGCCGCCTTCCTTCAGACTGTCATAAAGTTCAGGCACGCTCTCCTTAAAAACGACATATTCATCCTCCTCGGTCGTAACCGCTGCTGTCAGGCTGCTCTTTGTGAATATCAGATTTGATATATCCCTGAGGTTCTCAACGATCTCCGGCACCCTGCTGTCAAAGTTCTTCTCCAGATCCACTATGAATTTGTAGAAATGCATCCCGGAAGTTATGTCGCCGTATTTCCCCTGAGCGGAAAAATATGAAAGCAGATGATTTGCAGCAACTATGTGGCCCCTGTCAAACATCATCATTTCCAGCCTTGATTTAGTTTCCTGGACAATCTCCTTGAGCCTCTTTTTGTCGTCGTATTCGGTTGCCGTCAGTATCTCCTTAAGGATTCCGAACACCTTGTGGATGTTGTGCCCAAGCACTTTTGTTTTTACCGCAAACTTAGGATAGAACTCTTCGTCCGAGCCGCTGAGGGAATATTCCGCTGTGCTGAACCTGAGTCCGCCCGTGTGTATGTTGATCTCGTTCACCAGGTCTTCATAGTGGTATTTGCCTGTGCTTATCTTTCCAAGAACCGATGACAGTATCGATAGGTAAGGCAGTTTTTCCTGCGGCACGGAACAAGTATCGAAGAACAGGTCTATATAGCAGATTTTGTTGGTGAAAACCGGGAAGCATAGAACCTTCAGCTCCCCTGCGTTCCTTTCCTCAACGTCAAGCCTTTCCGCGTCCTTGCCTATGTCTTCCAGGTCGAGCAGCGGGATCTTCTCCAGTTCCTCCTTGCTGTCCGGCTGCATCTGCCTTTCCTTAAGCTTCCTTGTGTTGAGGATGATAGCATCCAGCTCCTCCTCGGACAAGCCGGCTTTGTATTCCGCAAGTTTCTTCCTTACTTCCTCAGCCTTCTTTTCTTCCATTCCCTTCAACGGCTTCACCGTCAGAACAGATGCGTGCTTGTTGTCGAGAAGGTTCTTTTTTATCAGTTTTTCGAAATAATCCGTTGTCAGCGCCGATTTCACTTTTTCAATCGTGTCCTCATAATTAAGGTGGATGAACGGGCTTTCCTCGTAGAGCCAGCTATCCATGCATTTCATGCTGTATATGAGCCCCTTGGGATAACCCTGATAGTCCGCCTCCCTAAGCTGGAATTCCTTAAGGTTTATGGATGCCTCGATCGATTTCTTGTCTATGCCTTTTTCGACCAGGTTTTCCAGTGTATCGAAAACAACCTTTTTGAACTGCTCAAGCTTGTCGACCTTTGAATTTTTCGCAACTATGCTGAACACCGGCTGCAGGATGCTGTTTTCATAAACGCCGAATACGTCCTTGCCTATTCCGCTGTCGATCAGGGCTTTTTTAAGCGGAGAGCCCGGAGTTTCCAGAAGAAGGTGCTCCAGGATATCGAATGCCAGATATAATTCAGGGTCAGTCGAGTTTCCCACTGCGAAGTTCAGGCTCAGGAAGGTCTTGTCCTCTTCCGTCTCGGACTCGCAGACAGGGTAATCTATGACGGTCTCCCGGATGCTTTCATAAGGCTTCTGCAGGCCGATCACTGAATCCACCTGTATCCTGTCGTACCCAGCAAGGTAGTTTTCGTCCAGGAATTTCAGTTTCTCCTTTATATCGAGGTCTCCGTAGAGGTATATATAGCTGTTGGACGGATGATAGTATTTACTGTGGAATTCCAGGAATTTCTCCTGCGTAAGTTCAGGAATCACATCGGGGTCACCGCCTGACTCAACTCCGTAGGTGGTGTCAGGGAACAGCGTCTCGGTGATCTTTCTGAAGAGTATTGATTCAGGCGATGAGAACGCCCCCTTCATCTCGTTGTAGACAACGCCCTTGTAGGTTATCTCATCCTCTTTTCTGTCCAGTTCGTAATGCCAGCCTTCCTGCATCAGTATCTCTGGATATTTGTAAATGTTCGGGTTCAGCACCGCATCCATGTATACGTCTATGAGGTTGTTGAAGTCCTTGTCATTCCTGCT
>JAGFXP010000099.1 GCA_017861315.1 Bacillota bacterium
CACAAATCCTGATCTACAAACCTTTAAATTTATGAAATCCTTCCTCACCGGCAAGTGTCAAATAGCAACTACCCGGAACAGACCAAAGTTACCGGGGTCAAGATAGTCTATAGGCATACTGCCGGCAGGAAAAAAGTTTCACAACTTTTAAAACCACAGCCAATAAAAATTGCTGGAATGCCGTGTGTGGCGTCCGGTAAAATTCAAAGGAAATGGGTGAGAGGTCACATAGAAGAACCGATTCAGCATGAAACAAGATTAGGATTTGCATAAACCACCGATTAGTTTATTTAGCTGATTGGTGGTTTTTGTTGTAAAACCGCGATAGATGAATGGAGGGTGTTAGGATGCTCGAAATACCGGAAAGCAGCATCTTGTCGAGACAGCTTAGCGAAACAATCAAAGGTAAAACCGTCAAAAATGTATATGCAAACAAATCTCCGCATAAGTTCGCGTTCTATAACGGAGACCCTGCTTTATACCAGGAGCTTCTTAAAGGAAAGAAGATAGGGACAGCGAAACCACGTGGAGGCATGGTCGAGATCGAAGCGGAGGATATCAGGATCCTGCTTAGCGACGGAGCCGTTGCTCATTTCTTTAGAGAAGGTGAAAAGCTTCCGGAAAAGCACCAGCTCCACATAGAGTTCGAGGACGGATCCTCCCTGGTGTGCTCGGTGCAGATGTACGGCGGCCTCTGGGTTTTCAGGGAAGGCACCCTCGACAACGAATATTACAATGCAGCGAAAGATAAGCCATCCCCGCTTGAGCGCAGCTTTGATGAGAAATACTTCATGAAGATGATGGAGGAAGCGAAGCAGACGATGAGCCTTAAGGCGTTGCTTGCAACGGAGCAGAGGATTCCGGGGCTCGGAAACGGCGTGCTGCAGGACATACTTTTCAATGCCGGGCTGAATCCCAAGGACAAGCTTAAGCAGCTTACCGGCAAAGAAAAGAAGGAGCTTTTCAGGAGCCTCAAGGCCACCCTTGCGGAGATGACGGAAGAAGGAGGAAGGGATACCGAAAAGGACCTGTTCGGAAAGCCCGGAGGATATAAAACCCTCATGTCCAGCAAAAGTTATAAATATCCATGCCATAAATGCAAAGGGGAGATCAGGAAGGAGGCGTATATGGGCGGAAGCGTCTATTACTGCCAGTTATGCCAGCCGCATAAGGAAACATAGGGGCATAAATTGCAATTGGGACTTTAATAATTTGCCAAATAGGGTATAATTATAATATCAATAGTTTGAAAGGGGCAATTACTTTATGGCAGAAAAAATTAAAATGACAGTGCCTTTGGTTGAAATGGACGGAGACGAAATGACCAGGATAATCTGGAAAATGATAAAGGATATCCTTCTCACTCCTTACATAGACCTGAAGACTGAATATTACGATCTTGGCCTGGCAAACAGGGAGAAAACAAAAGACCAGGTTACAGTCGATGCAGCCAATGCAAACAAAAAATACGGCGTATCGGTAAAGTGTGCTACTATAACACCCAACGCTCAGAGGGTTAAGGAATACAACCTCACGGAGATGTGGAAAAGCCCTAATGGAACCATAAGGGCGATCCTTGACGGAACGGTTTTCCGTCTGCCGATAATCGTGAACAACGTAGAGCCTTTCGTGAGGACATGGAAAAAGCCGATAACCATAGCAAGGCATGCCTACGGCGACATATATAAAGCTGCAGAGATGAAGGTAGAGGAAAAGGGCAAATGCGAACTCGTATTCACCACGGAAAACGGCGAAGAAAAAAGGGAGCTCATACACAACTTCTCCGCACCGGGAATAGTTATGGGAATGCACAATTTGAACAAATCTATCGAAAGCTTTGCAAGGAGCTGCTTCAGCTATGCACTGGATGTTAAGCAGGACCTGTGGTTTTCCTGCAAGGACACAATTTCTAAAAAATACGACCATACCTTCAAGGATATTTTCCAGGACATGTATGACAATGAGTACAAGGCGAAATTTGAAGAAGCGGGCATCAGATACGTTTATACGCTTATAGACGCCGCTGTAGCAAATATCATAAAGATAGACGGCGGAATAATCTGGGCATGCAAGAACTACGACGGAGACGTCATGAGCGACATGGTCGCAGCCGCATTCGGTTCAATAGCCATGATGTCCTCGGTGCTGGTTTCTCCGGATGGAAACTATGAATATGAAGCTGCGCACGGAACAGTCCAGGACCAGTACTACATGCATCTTGAGGGCAAAGAGACATCGGTTAACCCTATCGCGACTATCTACGCATGGACAGGGGCCCTGAGGAAAAGAGGCGAGCTTGACGGCAACGACGAGCTGATGAAATTCGCAGACAAGCTGGAGAGGGCTACTCTCGACACGTTCGAGGACGGTGTCATAACAGGAGACCTGGCCAGGCTTGCACAAGGAAAAATCAGGATCGTAAACACAACAGAAATATTGGACGAGATCAACAGCAGACTTGTTAAAATGATGTAACCTCAGTCCCCTTTGGAGTAGGCATTAACTGAAAGCGCGCTTTACTTTGAAGGGGATTTTCTTCCATAACTACTAAATCGATTTAAAGGAGGGGATCAACATGAAAGAAAAAGGCAAAGCAAAGAAGATCAGCGAAATGATAGAGGAACTCGAGCAATACTATGTTACAGCAGGCTTTTCAACAAGTGATTATGAAAGAAACCTGAAAGGTAAAACCCCTGAGGAGATACAGGCTTTGTACAGGGACGCTTTTGAAGACGACCCGGGAAATTTCTTCGATGAAGAACCTTAGGCTATAGGCGAAATTTAACCGGCTGTTAAATCTGAATAAAGACAAAATAATAAATTCTATTATCAGAAAATACATTGAATTCTGTTAATTAACCTGCTATAATAGCCTCAAGAAGAAAGAAATTTCTTCCCGCAGATCCTGATCAATAAAACTGAATATAGCCCAGATAAAAGAAATTTTCTTTAAAAGCCGACATCAGTCAAAGCTGCCAGAGCGCTTCGTTGGTGCAGGCAGCACAAAACTGTTGCAGGTTTAAGAAGAAAAATTTCAAACAGACATCTCAATCAGATGAAGTCAATGCTGCCAGGTACAGACCAAGGCTACCTGGGTCAAGTCATA
>JAGFXP010000100.1 GCA_017861315.1 Bacillota bacterium
CAAGGAGATTGAATATCTGAGCGGATACAAGGAACACTCCGTGACAGCCTTTGAAATCGGTGATGCGGTGTCCGACGGCATATGCCTTGTGGACAGCGACGGGATCGTCATAGGCATAAACAGGGGTTATACGGAGATAACTGAAATAACCGAAGAGGAGATGCTGGGTAAAAACCTGAAGGATATGCTCGACAAGGGCTACTTCAGCACAGCTGTATCTTTCCAGGTGCTGGAACAGAAAAAGAAGATCTCGGCGCTCTCCACAATAAAAAAGAATAACAAAAAGGTTCTGATAACCGGCATCCCGTCTTTCGATGAAAATGGAGATGTAAAACAGGTTCTGACAGTGATGAGGGATCTTACGGAACTGTTGAAGCTGAGGGACGACCTTGAGAAGATAGAGAAGAAAAGCGAGAAGTACCTTGAAGAGCTGAAGAGGCTGAAAAGTGAATACTACAAGAAGAACAGCCTTATTGGCGAAAGCCTCCAGATGAAAGAGGTCAAGGAGACGATAGACTATATTGCGAAGACTGATGCGACGGTTCTCATCTCGGGTGAGACGGGCTGCGGAAAAGAGGTTGTCTCAAGGGAAATACACAGCAGAAGCAGCAGGAGCAAGATGCCCTACATCAAAGTGAACTGCGCCGCCATACCTGACTCCCTCATTGAATCGGAACTTTTCGGATACGAGAAGGGTGCATTCACCGGCGCTTTGAACAAGGAAAAGCTGGGGATGTTCGAAACAGCCAACGGCGGAACCATTCTTCTGGATGAGATCGGAGAGATGCCGCTAAATCTTCAGTCAAAGCTTTTGAGGGTCCTGCAGGAAAAAGAGATAACACGGGTCGGCGGAACAAGAAGCATCAAGATAGATGTAAGGATAATAGCCGCCACCAACCAGAAGCTGGAGGAGCTTATACAGGCCGGCAAGTTCAGGGAAGACCTGTACTACCGCCTTAACGTTGTGCCTATAAAGCTGCCGCCGCTCAGAGAGAGAAAAGAGGACATCCCTCTTCTTGCAAACTCCTTCCTGGAAAAATTCAACGAGAAATACGATAAAGAAAAGAAGTTCGAAAGCCTTGCCATGGGTGCTATGGAGGCTTACGACTGGCCAGGAAACGTGAGGGAACTCCAGAATGTAATTGAAAGGCTGGTTGTTATAGGAGACGAGATATACATCACCTACAGCCATATAGCAAACATCCTGGGCAAGAGCGGGGTCAAGGTATCGCTGGAAGGCAGCAATATGACACTGAGGCAGGCCGTGGATATGTTCGAAAGGCAGATAATAGAGAAGGCGCTGGAACAGCACGGAAGCACCTACAAGGCGGCGGAGGCCCTGGGTGTGACACAGCCTACAGTTTTCAGGAAAGCGAAGGCGCTGGGGATCAAACTCGGCAATACAAAATCGCATTAAGCAATACAATATCGTATCATGAAAAAACACAGTTTCTGTGTTTTTTTTATTCCCCGGATTCAATGTGATACATAAATGCATTATATCTGCAATCCTGATTGCTGAAGAAATACCCCTTAAGGCCTGAAGTCAAAAGGTTTACATGCAGATGAAGTTTCCCGGGCTCATTGGCACGGGACTTGCTGTAAATATGGGTGTAAGTTCAACATAAATTGGGAGGTTTTTATTTTGGAATCAAATATAATTAGGAACATCACTGTATTCGGACCGGGAATGATGGGAAGCGGCATTGCCCAGGTTTTTGCGGCATGTCCGGACCTTAGGGTAACCATATTCATAAGGGAGAAATTCGAATACGACTGCATGGACAAGATTGCCGCAAACCTTGCCGTCCTGACTGAGAAGGGCATAATGACCGATGGTGAAGTGGAAGGAATCTTTGACAGGATAACGCTTACAGAGGATCTGGCGGAGGCGGTAAGGGATGCGGACTTTGTGATCGAGTGCATCCCCGAGAAAATGGAGCTCAAGCAGGACCTTTTCAAAAGCCTTGAGCCGCTGTGCAGGAAGGACACCATATTCGCAACAAACACTTCAGTAATGAGCATCACCGAGATATCCGAAAAGTGCGGGGACAAAGCAAGGGTTGTGGGCACCCACTTCTGGAACCCTCCATACCTGATACCTCTCGTCGAAGTCGTGAAGTCCGGCTATACGTCAGACGATGTGTTGGAAAAAACGATGGAGCTGCTGAAAAAAGCAGGAAAGCATCCCATAAAGGTCAACAAGGATGTGCCGGGCTTTGTAGCCAACAGGCTGCAGCATGCGCTCTGGAGGGAAGCGATATCGATAGTCGAGAGAGGCATCGCTGACGCAGCTACGGTAGATGAAGCCGTGAAATTCAGCTTCGGTCTGAGACTCCCTAAGCTTGCTCCGATGGAGAATTCCGACATGGTGGGAACAGACCTGACGCTTTCCATCCACAGCTATATACTCAAGCATCTGGAGAACTCGACAGAACCCTCACCTCTTCTCAGGGAAAAGGTCGAAAAGGGAGAGCTTGGCTTCAAGTCGGGCGAGGGCTTCCAAAAGTGGACCGCCGAAGAAATCAAGGAATCGAACGATTCGCTCAGGGAGTACCTGATAAAGGCAATATACAACAAGTAATTGACTGCCTGGCAGGCCCTTGATATAAATCTTCTCCTGTGATATTATTTGAATCAGAATCAAGCATATTGCATGTTGCAGGAAATATGATTTAAGGAGTGGTTTGTCATGGCTGCCTTGGTTAAGAAGTCACTTGTGGACCAGATATACGAACAGTTAAGGAAAGATATTATAAACCAGAAGATCGGCTGGGGTGAAAAGCTCAACGTAAGCGAGCTTCAGGAGAGGTTTGAGATAAGCTGCACGCCTATAAGGGAAGCGATAAACAGGCTCCAGAAGGAAGGGCTTGTCGAGTACAAAAACAATATAGGTGC